>QMNL01000155.1 GCA_003647755.1 Candidatus Coatesiibacteriota bacterium | reverse complement strand
TGTGTCATCGTCCGGCTACCTCTCACGCCACTTGCTTAAACTTGTTATCCGGCGCTCGAAGTGGGACTCCTTTGGGGCCCTCGAAGTCAGACTCGCTCCAAAAGCAGCTACTGAACTTTTTCTGTAGCCAACCCATGAGGGTTTTTGCCTCGTGGCGATAGGTGCTCACAGCCATCTGTCCACCAACCCTCTCGCTTAAGGCTTGAACAATGAACTGGTTCAGGCTGACCCCTTCCAACGCAGCCATCTCCGAAAGCGCCCGGTGAAGGCTCTTGCCACACCTGACAATAAACCTGCCTGAGAAATCAACACTATCTACAGGGTCCGGGACGGAACGCCCAGAGAGCAGAATCGCGCCTATCCACGCTGCTTTGGCCTCCTCCATATTGCCTAAGGCTTCCTCGAGACTCTTTCCTGAGGTCCGACAGCCCCGAAGCTGAGGAAACGTGATCTCAAATTCTCCGTCTGATTCTCTAACTAGAAAGGTGTAGTTTCGCCTGGCAAGTTCTCGAACGCGCTTCTTCAAAGTGAGCTCCATATCCCTCATGTGTTATTCTCCATCTCCAAAACATCCTCGGCCGCATTCACAAGGGCCTTCACATCAAACCTTGACATGCTATCGCCCTTACCTCTCCCATGGGGCCTGACCAACATTAACGGGTTATCCTCATTGCCAAGTGCTGGATGCACCCAGAAGTGATGGGACCCTTCCACATACTTGCATTTGAATCCCAGCCATCCTAAGAGTTCTGTGGCGTGCCCCCACTTCACGCTGCCCTTGTTTCGCCGCATCCAATCGATGCGACCTTTTAGCTTCTTCAGTTTGCTCATCAAAGATACTCATGGTGCGAACATCACCCATGGATGCATTTTCCCTATTCGTCAGCACTGGTATCATATATAGTATCGTAGAGTCAACCGCTTCCTTTACATGAAGTTCCGCCAAACAATAGATTCTATCCCTGCTACGCACTGCGCATTCCGACAGAGGCCAGCACCATTGAGGCAACGTCGCTGTTGAAAGAGGCTACGCTGTCGCCTTCGACCTTTTGTTTAGATTGCTCTTCAGGCAATTTACAAACGGTCAGCGACCACCTAAGATGCCGCAAGACAAGCGAGTGCTGTCTTGGGGGACAGAATGAGGAACGAAAATTGCAGACGCAAGAGAAGAGTAGTAAGAAGGAGAGACGCGAGGCGCTGAAGGCCATCGCGTCGTTTTTCTGGCAGTATAGGCGATATACCCTGTGGGGCATCGCTGTCCTGCTTGTGGTTGACGCAGTGCAGCTGATCACACCGCTTATCATCCGCAGCCTCGTTGACCGCATAACAGGTGGCACAGTTCGCCTGTCAGACGTCCCCCTGTTCGCCCTGGCGATATTGGGGATAGGCGTTATAATGGCTGTATGCCGCTTCTTTTGGTTCTTCCTTCTTATCATCACCTCTGAGCGCATCGCTCGGCAGATTCGCAGCAAGTTCTTCACTCACCTCTTGTCGCTGTCGCAGCGCTTTTTCCACACTACCAGAACCGGCGACCTGATGGCGCGCATCTCCAACGATACCGAGGCGGTGAGGATTGCCTGTGGAATGGGGATTGTTACGATGGTGGATGGGTTTCTCTTCGCGGCTGCGGCGATCGGTCTCATGCTGCATCTGAACCCAAGGCTGACGCTTTACGCGCTGCTCCCTCTGCCTTTGTTGACGCTTGTCGTCGTCAAGTTCGGTCGGATGGTTCACTCTCGCTTTCAGGCGGTTCAGGCGCGGGTCTCGGACATGATGGAGAAGATTCGGGATACCTTCGCTGGGATACGCGTGGTGAAGACTTTTCGGCAGGAGGCTGGTGAGCTCGAGCGCGTGAGAGAGGTGAGCTGGGATTACGTGGAGGACAACATGCGGCTGGTCAGGGTCTGGGGTGCGTTTTTCCCTCTCATCTGGCTCCTTGCGGGTCTGTCAACCGCCATCGTTTTCTACAAGGGCGGCACGGGAGTTATTCTCGGTGAGATGTCCGTGGGAACATTCTTCGCATTCTCCATATACCTCGAGACCCTCACATGGCCGATGATCGCCCTCGGATGGCTGATCAACCTGCTCCAACGCGGCACCGCGTCGATGGTGCGCATCAACCGGATTATGAACGTCAGGCCGGAGATCGCCGATGTGCCCGACCCGCTCGAACCCTCGGCCATTTCAGGGAGAATCGAGGTCAGAAACCTCACCTTCGCCTACGGTCCAAACCTGCCCAATGTGCTCAAAGAAGTAACTTTCTCCGTCGAGCCAGGAAAGACCCTGGCAATAGTGGGACGCACCGGCTCCGGCAAGAGCACCCTCGTCCGCCTCCTCTTGCGAGAGTTCGATCCGCCCCCCGATTCACTCTTCATCGATGGCATCGACGTCCGAAAGATGAAGATGCGCACGCTGCGAAGTCTCTTTGGCTACGTGCCCCAGGACTCTTTCCTGTTCTCGGAGACCGTCAGGGAGAATATCGCCTTCGGCAACGAAGAACTTGACGAGGCTGCCGTCACCAAGTTCGCAAAAATCTCGGCCATTGATAAGGACATCGCAGACTTCCCGAAGGGGTATGACACCATCGTCGGTGAGCGAGGCGTGATGCTCTCCGGTGGGCAGAAGCAACGCGTCGCGATAGCTCGAGCCATGGTCAAGGCGCCACACATCCTTCTGCTTGATGATTGCCTCTCGGCCGTCGATACGGAGACCGAGGCCCAGATACTTGGCAACCTGAGAGAGTCCATTCGCGGCGTTACCACGTTAATCGTCTCTCATCGCCTCTCTGCCGTGCAGCTTGCGGACGAGATCGTGCTTCTCGACGAGGGCGAGGTGAAACAGCGGGGCACACACGAGCAGCTGCTCAAGGAGGGCGGGATATACGCTGCGCTGTTCGCAAAGCAGCAGATCGAGCGGAGGCTTGAAAAGGATGCGTAGTCAATGGCGGGTTAGTATTCGCGGTTGGATGGGACTACGAAGCGTCCGGCCGGACTGGTTTAGCGCTGGGTAAGAGAAGCTTCGGAATGGCACTGTCTTAGGAACATAGATGCACAACGAGTATTATCCCGAGGATGCTCTAGATAGGCCGTATGACTGGCGGCTTATGAAGCGACTGCTCTCGTACGCCAAGCCGTATTGGCCGATCATCGCAGTCTGCATCCTCCTGGTCATCCTGAGCGCTACGTGCGACGTCTCTCGGCCGTACCTGACGAAGATGGCCATCGACCGGTATGTCGCCGTCGCAAGCAAGCTGATAACGATCGAGGATAGGTCTGTTCGCGAGCGTTTCCTTGAGCGATACGGAAACTTACTGGTTCCCGTCTCAAAGAGCCAGTTTCTCATCAGCACCAGCCACACAAAGGACCTGCTCGCCGCTGACCTGAGCCTTCTGAGGAACAGGGGGTTGATAAGCGATAAACGCATTTATGTAGTTCCTAGGAGCGATTATCCGCCTGACAAGTGGAAGAAGGTCGCAGAGCTCTGCCGGACGAGGGGCTTCGCCGAGTTCGATGGGGGCTTCTATCTTGAGTATGGGAAGGTCAACAAGCTACACGTCCGCGATCTCATCGCAATTCGGGGCAAGGACCTCAACGGACTGGAGACCCTCGGTATCGTTTTCCTCTCGATACTTGTGCTCAACTTCATCATCTCATACGCTCAGGTGTATCTCATGCAATTCGCCAGCCAACGTGTCCTTTTCGATCTCAGGGTCTCGCTGTTTGATCACATTCAAAGGCTCCCGCTGTCGTTCTTCGACAAGTCGCCAGTCGGGCGCCTCGTTACGCGGACCACAAACGACTTCTCCACGCTCCAGGAAATGCTCGGAGCGATCCTGATCACGATAATCAAGGACGTCCTGATGCTGCTTACGATCGCCGGCGCCATGCTTTACATGAACGTCAAGTTCGCGCTGGTCGCATTTGCCATACTCCCGCTTGTCATATACGTCTCGATCGTCTTCCGCACGAGAGCAAGAAGAGCATACCGAAAGATCAGGGTGAAGATCGCCAGGATGAACGCCTCGTTCGCGGAGTTCATCTCCGGGATGAGCGTGATCCGGGCATTCTGTCAGGAAGAGCGAATCGACAAGAAGTTTCAGGACGTAAACGACGAGGTCTTCAACTGGCGGAAGAAACAGATCAAGATCGTCGCCATCTTCAGGCCGACTGTATGGGTTCTGAACAGCCTCGCAGTGGCGACTATTGTCTGGTATGGCGCCGGCCGGGTTATTCAAAACGAGGTTACGCTCGGCATTTTAGTCGCATTCATCAGCTACATGGGCATGTTCTTCAGACCCATTCACGATTTGACGCAGAAGTTCAACATCATTCAGGCGGCGATGGCCGCGTCCGAGCGCATCTTCCAACTCCTGGACAAAGAGGAGGAGCCCAGAGTCGCAGAGCTGCCCCAGCTAGCAATTCCAAGGGACACAAGCGTTGAGTTCAGGAACGTGTGGTTTGCCTATAACAAAGACAACTGGGTTCTCAAGGATGTCTCGTTCAAGGTCAGGCCCGGGGAGACCGTGGCGATTGTTGGAGCAACCGGCGCCGGAAAGACAACGATGACCAGCCTGCTATCGCGGCTGTATCCGCTTCAGAGGGGCAAGATACTTCTCGATGGGACAGATATCGCCCAGCTCTCTCTCGAGGACCTCAGGAAGATGATCGGCATCGTTCAGCAGGATGTCTTTTTATTCTCAACCACAGTCGGCGGCAATATCAGGTTGAACGAGCTAGATATCGACGATGCCACCCTCCTGAGGTGCGCCAAAATCGCTCGGGCGGAGCGACTTATCGAGCGCCTACCGAGGGGCCTCGACGAGCCTGTCGTCGAACGAGGCGCAACCCTCTCCGCGGGCGAGAAGCAGCTGCTTGCATTCGCTCGCGTCATGGCGTTTGACCCCAAGATATTGGTGTTGGATGAGGCGACATCCAACATCGACCCGGAGACCGAGGCGCTCATCCAGGAGGCGCTGGCGAGCCTGACAAGGGGCCGGACATGCCTCATCGTCGCCCATCGCCTCAGCACGATAGAGCACGCTGACCGCATTCTCGTGCTACACAAGGGTCGCCTGCGAGAGGAGGGCACACACCGCGAGCTCCTCGCAAGGGGCGGCATCTACTACGACCTCTATCGCTTGCAGTATGTCTAGCGCTCTGCAAATGCCAGACCCTTCTGGACGACGGGGGGCATGCTTGTCATTCTGGCGCCTGCCGTGCCGATCTCGCAGAAGGCCCGGGGTGCCTGCTCACATGGCCGCTACCTCGGGACATCGGGCCTGGGGAAGCGAGCGAAGCCCATCGAAACTCCCGGTGAGCGAGTCCCCGCTCTTGAGGCC
>QMNL01000154.1 GCA_003647755.1 Candidatus Coatesiibacteriota bacterium | reverse complement strand
CCTCAAGATGACTAAGCTTGCGCTGTATCCTGGAACATTCGACCCAATCACGCTCGGGCACCTTGATGTTGTTCGTCGGACGCTCGGCATATTTGATTCTGTCGTTGTCGGCATCGCGCAAAACATGGGCAAGACAACAACATTTTCGGTGGAAGAGCGTCTAGCGATGGTGCAGGGGTCACTCGCGGAACTTGGCCTTGAGCCGAGCGCCCGGGCGGAAGTCTTTTCTGGCCTGACGGTTGAGTTCGCAGCGAAGTTGGGCGCGACCTCGATCATCAGGGGCATCAGGGCAATAGGGGATTTCGAGACGGAGTTCCAGATGACGCTGATGAACCGCAATCTCAGGCACAGGATCGAGACCGTGTTCTTGATGCCGAGCGAGCAGTATTCCTACGTGAGTTCGAGCCTCGTGAAGGAGATAAGCGCGCTGGGCGGGAACGTAAGCAACCTCGTAACTGCGTGCGTGCTTCGCGCACTGGACACGAAGCTTTCGAGGGGTTGAAGGATCGGGCCATCATGCACACAACATATAGTCGCTCTGATCGTGTCGAGCACCAACTCCAAAGGGAGGTCTGTGAGCTCTTACTCAGGAAGGTCAAAGACCCCCGCATTAAGGTCGTCACGGTTACGAGCGTGAAAGTGACCCACGATTTGAGGCAGGCGCGAATTTACTACACCGTCCCTCGCCAAGATCAGGAGCGTTCGGACGAGGTGCAAAGGGGGCTGAACAGCGCAACTGGCTTTGTACGGACTAGCCTAGGCAAGAGACTGCGGTTACGGAGAGTGCCGGAGATACATTTCATCAAGGACGAGATTTACGAGCAGGCGCTGCGTGTATCCGAATCGATCGTCAAGCTTGAGAAAGAGGACAGAGAAAACTCCGACGATGACTGATGATGCGCTTCAGCAGGCAGTGTCAATCATTCGCAGTGGCCGGACGTTCGGGGTAGTCTCCCACGTTGATCCGGATGGCGATGCGGCTGGAAGCATCATTGCGGCGATGCTGATGCTTCGCAGCCTCGGCAAGGAGGTGCGCTCGCTTCAGAATGACGCCATGCCCGAGATGTATAGCTTTCTGCCCGGATATGCCCTCGCCGCAAAGACCGATGCCGCGTCGAAGCAGCTGTCGCGGGGTGAGCTAGACTGTGTGATCGTCTTTGACAGCTCCACGCTCTCCCGCGTCGCTTGGGATTATGGCGACACGGCCGTCCCGGCCAAGAGAGTGATCAACATCGATCACCACAAGGACAACGCACTATTCGGACACGTGAACATCGTTGACGGCGAGGCATCTAGCGCCTCAGAGTTATTTTTTGGCATAGTGGATGCGTTTGGCCTCAGCAATGACGTTCAGATCGCCACGAACCTATTCACGGGCATCTCAACAGATACAGGCTCCTTTTCGTTCTCGAACACAACTCCCGCGGCGCTTAGGGTGGCCGCCAGGCTGCTCGAAACAGGTGTAGATGTGGCAGAGATAACGAGACATTTGGAATGTAATTTCACATTGCAGAGGCTTGTGTTTTTCGGCAAGGTTTTGGCCTCCGCTAAGTCCACGGAGGACGGCTCGATCGTGTGGATAGTGGGGACCGAGCAAATGCGACGCGAGGCGGCATTTTGGGGCTCAACGGAACAGTTCACTAATTATGTGATGAAGGTTCGTGCCGCAGAGATAGCGGTCTTCTTTTCACAGAGCGCAGCGGACCAATACAAAGTCAGCATCCGTTCCAGGGGGCGGATTGATGCTAGCGGGCTTGCGGCGTTGTTCGGTGGAGGTGGCCACGAGCGAGCCGCAGGCTGCATTGTGAACGGGAGCCTTGATAGTGTAATCTCTGATGTGATTGGGGCTGCTCGTAACGAGTTGAAACAGGCGGCCAGTTCGCGCCGCAGAGTTTTATTGGATTAGGGTAAGACCGGCATCGAGGGTCTCGGGATTCCTCCTGGGTTCTTGAATTGTCGGGATAGGCAGGATCATCTTAGCTGAGAAGTGGGAGGCATATGTTGAGTAATAGATCAGCTAACGTGAATGTGTTCGAGCCGTTTGGGCTGCTGAACGTGTCAAAACCGAGGGGCAAGACCTCTTTTGAGGTGGTGGGGCTGCTCAGAAAACTGCTGCACGTCAAGAAAGTAGGTCATACAGGAACACTGGACCCCATCGCAAGCGGCGTTCTGCTCCTGTGTGTTGGCAGGGCGACCAGGCTGCTTGAGTATCTCATGGCGCTCCCGAAGTCCTACGTTGCCTGGATGAAGCTGGGCGTAACGACTGACACGCTCGATTCAACCGGCAAAGTTCTACAGGTCAGGGAGGTCCCCGAGTTTAGCCCTGAAGATGTCGAGCTGGTTCTTAGCCAGTTCAGGGGAGAGCTTAAACAGGTCCCCCCGATGTTCTCCGCGATCAAGCGGGACGGCAGGAAGCTCTATGTTCTGGCCCGGCAGGGAGTCCAGGCAAACGTAGAGCCGAGGGATATTACGATTCACAAGCTTGAGCTTCAATCACTCTCAGCATCGACGGTGCAGCTGGAGATAAGCTGTTCTAAGGGCACCTATATCAGGTCACTGTGTGCTGATATCGGTGAGAAACTGGGCTGCGGCGCCCATGTTTTCAAGCTTCAGCGAACCAAGATCGGCCCCTGGGAGATGGACAACGCCCTGCCCTACAGCCGCGTCTTCGCGCTCAGCAGGGACGAGATACTGGACCAGCTGGAGCCAATTGAGCACATCTTGCCCGACTTCGCACGCGGCGAGGTCTCTCCCGTGGCAGAGCACTATGCACTCAATGGTCTTTCGATCGACATCGACCAGGTGAGACTGGCAAGTGAGATTGCAATGGGTGATCCTGTTATACTTCGCACCTGGCGCGGCGAGCTAATCGGCATTTTCCGCGCTACGGAGCCTTCCGGTAGCGATTTAGAACGCCGACCCAGCTTGCCGATGGTCCTCAGGCCGGAGAAGATACTTCTGACATCGTCTCCTCCCAAAAGATATCCAAGCCGTGCACGTAAACCCTCTGGCTCTCGAGCTCGCTCCAGGCGGCCCTACCGTAAGGGGCGGGGTCAGGGCAACAAACACGGCCGCTCACGGAGACGCCCCAACAGAAGACCACCAACTTCACACTAGCGGCTAAGGCATAGGTTGCCCTCTCGAGCACTTTCGAAATCACGGTAATCAAGCACCAGGAAAAGGAGAGCACACATGCAGGAAGTTCAAAGCATATCTTGGGTAGTGGCTTTTCTCGCGGGGCTCGCGAGTTTCTTGTCCCCTTGTATCCTACCTATTGTCCCCTCTTATCTGGCTTTTATTACAGGGCTATCGCTCTCTGAAATGACCAGCGAGAAGAGGTCCAGCAAGATAAAGAGAACGACTGTCATCAGCACACTATGCTTCATACTGGGCTTCAGCGTCGTCTTCGTCTCGCTCGGCGCAGGCGCCAGCAGGATCGGCCTGTGGCTTCAGGAGTACATGAGTATCATCAGCAAGGTCGCCGGAGTCGTAGTCGTGGTCTTTGGTCTATACGTCATGGGCGTCTTGAAGATCGGCTTTCTCACCAAGTACAAGCAAGTAAACGTCAAAAGCAAGCCAGCCGGATATATTGGCTCGTTCCTCATTGGCATCGCGTTCTCACTGGGCTGGACCCCATGCGTGGGGCCTATCCTTGGAGCGATCTTGCTGTATGCCAGCCAGTCAAACACGATCTGGCAGGGGGTCTATCTACTGTGCTTCTACTCGCTGGGCATGGCCATCCCGTTCTTCCTGACCTCGATCGCTGTCGATAGCGCCCTGGGCTACTTCACCAAGATCAAGAAGCACATACGCAAGATAAACATCGGAGCGGGCATTCTACTGATACTCGTCGGGGTCATGATCTTCACCGGCTCGCTCTCATCCATAGTTAATGAGTATCTCGCTCCACTCTTCACCGGTGAATAATTGATGAGCGGTTGCCGGCTCCAAGCAGGCAAGTAACCAGGAAGCGGGACTACGCCTTACTGATGCCCTTTTAACCTCTTACGGTGAGGCAGAGATGGCGTAACGACTCTTGGCACGCATCCGTCGTGCCTGGGGTGCACAATGGCCGAGCGACATCAATGATCGTGGGTCATACTCACGAGACCGGCCGCGAACAAAACGGCCGGGGCCTAAAATGACAGACGGCCCTCTGTGTATATTGCGCAATTACCCTGTTCGTGCAGCACCCTTTTTGAGAATCACGACGTCTTGTTCCGCTGGGTAGTTCCTGTTATGTTATGATCAGCCTCTACAATACACTGAGCCTCAGCGGCGCGATCCATAGGAGGGTTGTTCAATGTCCCGACTTAACTGGCCGTCAATAATGCTCGGCCTTCTGTGTATGACGTTCCTCATCTCGATCTTACCTCCTCCCAGTCTGGCCGAGGCCAGCGACGCAGTGCCGGACCAAGAGCACCTGTTCAAGGCTATCCGGCTCCTTCAGGAGGCTGTGCTTCATGATGGTCCTGGCAGCATCACGTTCCCCTGGGACCCAAGTAAGCACGCATCAGGCGAGGCGATCAAGCGGCCGGACTTCACGTCATATTATGCCCGAACCGTGAAGATCGGCGAGGACCCGAAGGTTAGGACCGATGGCGGGCGGATAAGAAGCACCATATTTGTAGGTGCCAAGAAGGTTGGAGAGCGGTTCAAGGTCGAGAACTGGTGCGTTTTGTGGGAGAAGGGCGAGTCGGGTTACGTGGCCAAGTCGAAGGAGGTTGTCCAATCGTTCGATGATTTTTTTATTCCGTTTGACGAGAAAGAGCCTCCGCCGGGCAAATCGTTCGATCGGCGAGTCTATGAGTTTGAGGGCCTGCGCTTTGCTCACGACTGCATGCACTTCTCGATCAAGAGCGGGAAATTGGTCCTGGTTGAAGTTGATGGGAAACCGCTGGCCGCGTTCATATCGGGGGAGGGCCAGTTCTTCTTCAAGCCGCCCACGCAGCTAGCGTCGGACGTCCCGGATTCGGACCAGGAGGTTCAGCAGCTCGACCACCACTTGAAGGTGAAAAAACTGGACGGCTGCGCCTTCAGCGACGTGATTGTCTGGGGGCATCCGGACTGGATGAGAGCATTCCTCGAAAAGCTCAAGCTGCATCCAGTCAAGGATAAGAAGCTTCAGCGCAGGGCCAGAAAAGCATTCTTCGAGCGGCTTCTCCCGACCATGTGTCGCTACGGTGCGGCATTCGGCGGGGCCAAGCGCCCTATCTGCCGACTCCCGCATAGCCAGGATTTCTTCCGCCTGGAGTTCGAGACGAGCAACCACGGTCTGCTGTCCTACCTTCACAATCCCCGGGCTGTTAGGGAGATAAGGCTTAGCGGCCGTGCAAGGAGGCATTTCTATAAGAGGAAGT
>QMNL01000153.1 GCA_003647755.1 Candidatus Coatesiibacteriota bacterium | reverse complement strand
TTTGGCAAAGAATCGCTTAAGGAGGTTAAGAAGGTATTGGCCGAGCTTGACCTTAACCTGGGCCAGGACCTGAGTCAGATCGAGGAGCTAGAACCGTATCTTGAGGCAGGGCACGGTGCGGAGGAAGGGGCGCAAGAAAATGAGGGGTCGTCGGATAAGCTTGAGCCCAAGGAAGAAGCCAAGGCGGGAAAAGCAAAACCCCAGCAGAAGCGGGCATCCAGCGCCAGTAAGCCCAAACAACCGGACGCGAAAGAGGAGCAGACTGAGCAGGAGGGGCAGGAGCCGGAGGAAAAGCCGAAGCCGAAGCGGGCAGCCTCACCTCCGAAGAAGCGAACGAGGGCGACGACGAGAAAGAAAAAGGCTCCTGATGTTGCGGCTAGCCCTGAGAATCAAGAATCTGAGCAGGGAGAAGAGAGCAAATGAGGCACAAGGTCTCTGGGAGAAAACTTGGCAGAGATACCGCGCATAGAACAGCCCTACTGCGCAATCTCGCCACTGAACTGCTTAAGCACGAGCGGATATGCACCACCCTGGCCAAGGCGAAAGAGACACGCCGTTTCTCTGAGCGGATCATAACTCTTGGCAAGAAGGATACTTTACACGCCAAGCGGCTTGCAGCGAGGCATATCTCCGACAAGGCTGTGCACAAGAAACTCTTCACCGAGATAGCGCCCAGGTTTGCTGATCGCCCTGGCGGTTACACGAGGATATTCAAACTTGGCCGCCGACAGGGCGATGGTGCTTACATGGCTCTTATTGAGCTCGTAGAGAGGGCACCGGAGGCGAAGACCAAGAAGAAGGCTAAGAAATAGGCGCTGGCGTGTGAGACGCAAGGGGAGTAACGGCTGTGATCACGTCCCTGCGTTGACGTGCGGGATTGGTGCTATCTCGCTGCGTTGTGGGATGGCGGGGGACGGCTTTAATGCGGCGTATCTTGAGGGCCTTTGAAGCACTAGTTGTGGTTTGACGGGACGGGCGCCTCTTGAGCGCTGACCTGGAGGCTAGGTGTGATAAACATAGGTTGTGTTGGGTCTGGGGCGTGGGGCAAGAACCTCGTGCGCACTTTTGCCACCCTTCCGGGCTGCAATCTGTATTACTGCTGCGACGTTGATCCCAAGGCCCGACAACGCGTGGCGAAAGCATATCCAGGCTGTAAAACAACCGCGTCATTTGCCGATGTTTTACGGGATGATGCGGTTGATGCCGTTGCTATTGCATCACCAGCCAAGTTGCACCACGAGCACGCGAAAGCTGCTCTTCTTTCTGGCAAACACGTCTTCGTCGAGAAACCCATGTCCCTCGCCTCGAGCGATGCGGAGGAGCTAATCGAACTCTCGGAGGGCAGAGGTCGGACCCTGATGGTTGGCCACCTCTTGCTCTATCATCCGGCGATCGCGAGATTGAAAGAACTAATTCGGGCCGGGGAGCTAGGTGAGGTTTATTATCTTTATTCGCAGCGGACGAACCTCGGCCGGGTCAGGTCCGATGAGAGTGCGCTTTGGAGCTTCGCTCCGCACGATCTCTCCGTCGCGATGTATCTTTTGGACGAGGAGCCCTTGAGCATCTCGGCGGATGGTCAGGCCTACTTGCAGCCTGGTATTGAGGATGTTGTGTTTCTCACGCTTCATTTTCCGGGCGGCAAGATGGCACATGTGCAGGTCAGCTGGCTGGACCCACACAAGGTGAGGCGCTTGACGGTTGTGGGCAGCGAGAAGATGGTTGTCTTTGATGATGTTGAACCGATGGAGAAGCTGAAGATATATGATAAGGGCGTCAGGTTGCCGTCCTATGATTCTTACGGGGACTCGATAACGGTGCGGTTCGGGGACATATACTCGCCTCGGATAGATATTAGGGAGCCACTTGGGATAGAGTGCGAGCATTTCCTGGATTGTGTTGAGAAAGGCGAGAGACCCTTGACGGATGGAAGAGATGGCCTGAGGGTTGTCAGGGCGCTTGAGAGGGCGGAGCAAGCGATGGGGCGATGAGATGACAGGGGAGATGATGTCGAGCCAGAAGGGTTATTTCGCTCACGAGACCGCGGTTGTGGACCCAGGGTCCGAGATAGGCGAGGGGACGCAGGTATGGCACTTCTCACACGTAATGGCCGGAGCCAAGATTGGGAAGCGCTGCAAGCTGGGGCAGAACGTTTTTGTGGCGAAAGGTGCCGTTGTTGGCAACAACTGCAAGATTCAGAATAACGTATCGATTTACGAGGGAGTGATTCTCGAGGACGACGTCTTCTGTGGGCCATCGATGGTTTTCACAAACGTCAAGACGCCTAGGTCGGCGTTTGTGCGCAACACGAGCGACGACTACATCCGAACATTGGTAAAGCGGGGCGCCTCGATTGGGGCGAACGCCACGGTCATATGTGGGGTTACGATCGGCTGTAATGCTTTTGTGGGGGCAGGCTCGGTTGTGAGTCGCGACGTGCCAGATTATGCACTGGTTTATGGCGTGCCAGCGGTTGTGAAGGGTTGGGCCTGCGAGTGTGGAGTGCGGCTTGTCTTCGCGGGCACCAGGGAGGCTCGATGTCCCGAGTGTGGGCGTGAATACGTAATTGAGGGAACGACAGTGAGGCGAAGATAATGCGGGTTCCACTGCTTGATCTGAAACCGCAATTTGCGAAGATAAGGGATGAGGTTAAACAGGCCATAGACAGGGTCTTGGAGACGCAGATATTCGTGCTTGGCCCAGAGGTGCAGAAGCTCGAGCAGGAGGTCGCCGAATACAGTGGCGCCAAGTTCGGAGTCGGGTGCGCCTCAGGAACGGACTCGATCCTTCTGAGCTTGATGGCGGTTGGGGTCTCGCTTGGCGATGAGGTGATAACGACACCCTACACGTTCTTCTCCACGGCCGGCTCAATCTCTCGTGTCGGTGGCATTCCAGTATTCGTCGATATAGACCCAGAGACCTACAACATCGATCCTTCCTTGATCGAGTCCCGGATAACGCCCAAGACGAAGGCGATCATCCCCGTCCACCTTTTCGGTCAGTGTGCCGACATGGGCCCCATTCTCGAGATCGCCGATAAATATGGGCTCCATGTTATAGAAGATGCGGCGCAGTCAATCGGTTCAAAGATGAAACTCGATGGCCAATGGATGACCGCGGGTGCAATAGGTCATTTGGGTTGTTTCTCGTTTTTCCCGAGCAAAAACCTTGGCGCCTATGGGGACGGTGGGATGGTCGTTACCAATGATGAGGGTCTCGCTGAGAAGGTTCGAATGCTTCGCGTTCACGGCAGCAAGCCCAAATACCACCATAGCCTCATCGGTGCAAACAGCAGATTGGACGCAATTCAGGCCGCTGTGTTACAGGTAAAGCTCAAGCACCTCGACGATTGGAGCGATGCCAGGAGGCGGCACGCCAGGTTTTACGATGAGGCCTTTGCCGATACGCCTATAAAAGTGCCCAAGGTGCGAGAAGAGAACTACTCAATCTATAATCAATATGTCATACGGACAGGGCATCGGGATAGGGTGATGCGACATCTCAAGGAGCGCGGCGTGGGGTGTGAGATTTACTACCCTGTTCCGTTGCATTTGCAGAGGTGTTACGCATTCTTAGGATATAAGACGGGCGATTTCCCAGAGTCAGAGGCGGCAGCCAACGAGACGCTTGCTTTGCCGATCTACCCTGAACTTTCGGAGGAGCAGCTGAGCTACGTTGCTGAATGTGTGTTGGAGGGTCTGAAATGAAGGACCAGCTCATTGAGAGAATAAAGCACAGGCAAGCTAGAGTTGCGGTCGTTGGACTCGGATATGTTGGACTTCCGCTTGTGCACGAGTTCTCTACTCAGGGGTTCACCGTCAAGGGCTTCGACATAGACCGTCGCAAGGTTGAGATGCTCAACGCGGGCAAGAGCTACATCGGGCACATACCATCGGAGAAGATCGCCTCGCACATTCAGAGCGGTCGGTTCAGTGCGACGACGGATTTTGACGAGCTTGCGGAGGTTGATTGTATCATTATTTGCGTTCCTACGCCGCTGACGGTGATGAAGGAGCCAGACCTGTCCTACATCGAGGGCACGGCCAAGAGCATCGCGACTCGTCTCAGGAAAGGGCATCTGGTTGTTTTGGAGAGCACGACCTATCCTGGCACCACCAGGGAGGTTGTCCTGCCCATACTCACCGCTAACAGCGCTCTGGAGGTGGGGAAGGAATTCTTTCTCGCCTTCTCGCCAGAGAGGGAGGACCCTGCCAACAAGCGCTTCTCCACAAGGACGATCCCAAAGGTCGTCGGCGGGATTACGCCGAACTGCACCGCGGTCGCAGACGCCCTATATTCGGCTGTAGTGGAGAAGACCGTTGTCGTGTCATCTGCTGAGGTGGCAGAATCGACTAAATTGCTGGAGAACATCTATCGTAGCGTGAACATAGCGCTCGTAAACGAGCTGAAGATGCTCTTCACTAGGATGGGCATCGATGTTTGGGAGGTCATTAGGGCGGCATCGACAAAGCCATTCGGGTTTCATGCCTTCTATCCGGGCCCTGGCCTGGGCGGGCACTGCATCCCCATTGACCCGTTCTATCTGTCTTGGAAGGCGAAAGAGTTCGATTTCGCCACGAGGTTCATCGAGCTGGCGGGCGAGGTGAACACATCTGTCCCGTACTACGTCGTGGAGAGGTTGACGCTCGCCTTGAACGAGCGCCGAAAGAGCGTCAACGGCTCGAAGGTCCTGGTTCTTGGCGTTGCATACAAGCCAGACGTCGATGACATCCGCGAGTCGCCTGCGATGCAGATTATGGAGCTGTTAATGGAACGTGGTGCGGAGGTTTCCTACAACGATCCGTTCATTCCCGAGCTGCCGATGATGCGGCGATATAAAATCCCGAAGACGTCGGTGGAATTGAGCGCAAAAACCCTCGCAGATGCTGACTGTGTGCTGGTGATCACAGACCACAGCGCATATCGCGAAAGGGCTCAGTTCATCGTCGACAACGCCTCGCTTGTGGTCGACACTCGCAATGCGATGAGCTCCGTCAAGGAGCATCGGGAGAGAATAGTTTCTGCATAGCATTTATTTCGTAGTTGGCCGCCCATGATTCAGAAGCTGCGCCTGGCGTTCAAACTTATGTGGCGGCACCCCCTGTTGATGCTTGCGTTTCTTGCCTCCGCAGGTGCCAGGGCCGGCTTGATCGCAGCCTTTTTCAAGCTCATACAGGGCTTTCTGAAAAAGGCCTTAGCCCCCTCCACCGGAGCTGCCTCCGAAGATTTCTGGCTCAAACTGGCGGCAGTCGCCGGCGTTATCCTTCTCTGCTGGGTTGGCCGCAGTGTGGCTGATTACTATTCGAAAGTCCTTCAGGCCGAGCTCGGGCGGCGGGTTGAAATGGGGCTGCGACTCCAACTTGTGGAACACCTCTTGAAGCTCCCTCTTGGTTTTTTTA
>QMNL01000152.1 GCA_003647755.1 Candidatus Coatesiibacteriota bacterium | reverse complement strand
CCGCGGGCCGCGCGATTCGTCCGTCAACATCTGCATCTCGTCGATGATGACAACGCCAATGTCAGCGAGCAGCGTCGGTTTTGAGACCAGAAGTGAGTCCATCTTCTCAAAGACCACGATCGCGATGTCGAAATCGCCCCTCTCGATTGCCCGGTCGTGCTCCTTTCTGTCTCGTGATGAAACAGCGATCTTCAGTCCCAAGTCGCCGTAACGCTCGTGGAATTGCTCGAACTTCTCCTCGGCGAGGGATTTCAGCGGCAGGAGATAGAAGGCTCGTCTGTTCTTTCTCGCCGCTGCCACGGCGGCCATCTCTCCGACGAAGGTCTTGCCAGACGAGGTTGGCGCAAAGATAAGGAGGTTTTGACCGGAAAACAGGTTGAACTCGGCTACCGCTCGCGCCTGAATCGGCAGCAGCCTCGGGAACGCCTCAAGCCAGACTTTCAGGAGTGCATCGTCAACCCCGTAGGCGGCAAGCAAGGATGTGTCAATCCCCGGCAGACTGCCGTGCGAGCTATTCGTCATGTTGCCGGTCTTGTGCCACATTATCGGAATTATGAATTATGATGGATGAATCATCGGTCGGCGTTAGGGCTGAAGCCGCGTCAAACCAAAGCGGCGTCGACCCGCCGCACTCCGAAAACATTACGTGGACGAGGCCACTCACTCGCTTCTGCCTCCACGTCTCTCTCTTCCCGGCCAATCGTCCGACGCCATTGGCTTTGGCCGACGGCTGTCTGCTTAATTTGCGGATAACTAGAAGGTAGCGCAGCACGGCTGTCAAGCCAAAATGAATGCCGCAGAGGCAGACCTGCGTCTCTGCTCGCCCCGTGGCGGCCGGGTTTTACAAGAACGGGACCTTGCTGCTGCCGACATTCGTGAGGGTTATCGACAGCGAGAACTGGGTATCGTGGCGCGTTGTCCCTCTGTGCCGCTGGCCGTTTGAGTATTCCCAGTCCACCTCTGATTCTTGGCCCGCGAAGAACGTGAGCGACCAGCACTGGGAGTGGTACACGATGGTGTAGTTGTTTTGGTTGAGGAGATTGTCCTCGATGTTGTATTTGACGGTCGTATAAAGCTCCAACTTCGGATGAGGCTTGCAGCCGAGTTCGGCGGTGAGGTAACGGGTGTCGGGGTAGGAGCTGTCATCGTTGCTCGTATCGGTGCTCGGACGGAACATGTCGATGCAACGGTAGCGGAGCGATGCATGCCAGGATTGCTTGTTATATGTGGCGGCGATGGTGTAGTCGGAGATGCGTTTCTTGTGTGGATTGTAGTTGAGCCAAAGGTTGGCATCGAGGGTTTCGGTCGGCCGCACGGTCATCGAGGTCATGACATCTGAGAATGGGCTATAGCTGCTCCGGAATGGGCTGAACTCCTCTCTTTTGAGGATCATTGCGTATCTAAAGTTGTAGCTCTGTCGGAGGGTTAGCTCGAGGAGGTCTCGATACGTGGTCTTGAGCTTCCCGTCATCATCTGGCTTCACGATCTTGGCCCTGATGCGGTTAGTGAGCGAGTATGTCATGGCGCTTCGTCCCCACAGATCCCGAGTTATCATGCCGATATAATCTAAGCCATCGTAGTTGAGATCATACCAGTATTGTGAGTGCGTGCCGGAGAGATCGACGTCATACAGCAGCGATTGGTTGACAGCAGGGATGTAATCGAAGTGCACCGAGGGCGTGATGAGGTGTTCCACCTTCTCGATGTTGCCCCAGCCAGACACGGAGAAGATTCTGTGGACGGACGGCCCGGTGCAGCTGAGGCTGCAGTCGTATATCTCCCTCCTGATGTCGTTGCCGTGTCGCACCACCCTCTCGAATGGTCGCTCCTTGTCGAATATGTGTCCGTTCTTGCGGCCGGTCAGAATCTCCGAGTTGTCTGCGATGAACGAGTAGGTCTTGACCTTGCCCAGGCCCTCGACGCCGAGATCGGACAGGTCGAGCGACGAATCGACATACCAGGTGGTGCGAAAGCCCACACGGCCGGTCAGCGAGAGCCACCTTCCTATGTTGAGGGGGTAGATGAGCTGGGGATAGACATCGAACCTGTTGGTCGCCCTCTTGATCGCGACGTCGGTGCCCGTGTCATAGTCCCAGAAACCGGATTCCTGACTGAGGCTTGCGGCCTGAAGCGAGAACTGGTAGAACAGAGGCGTATGGGGTATGGGGCGCCTCATCCCCACGAAGTTTACCTCGGGCAGCTTTTGCAGGATGGTATCCGTGGGGATGTCCCTGTCGAGGCCCTCGGCATGTTTAACGTTAGCTGAGAAGTAGTATTGCGACCAGCTCTTGGTCAGGGAGACTTCCGAGACGATCTCCTGTGGGCGGTTGGAGATGCCCCATATATAGTCCTCGCCGAACTGCTTGTCGCTGATGTAGTTGATGTTCGCCGTTGCTTTGAAGCCCTTGCCGAGGTCCTGAATATGCTTCCAGTTTGCCTGCCAGCGCTCGGAGGGGTTGTTGAATAGGGTGGTGGTTTCATCAGACCTCTGGCCCGGCCTCTCGGAGACGTGATAGACGTAGAAGTTGCCACCAGACGTGGGCGACAGCACATATCTAAACTCCAGCGACTGCGCAACTGTCCCCTTGTCGTAGTACTCCAGCGAAAACGTCGCGTCCGTGTTCTCCGTGGTCGCCCAGAAAAAAGACGTCTTCAAAAAACTGCCCAGCCGCGAACTGCTACCCATCTCGGGCATCAGAAAGCCCGTCGTCCTCGCAGGCTTGACCGGGTATATCCAGTAGGGCAGATAGGCCACCGGAAACTTCTTGACCCACATCGAGCCGTGCCGCAGGTAGATATAATGATCGACGTGGATGGTAGCGCGCTTCATTTTGAACGACCAGTCCGGCACATCCTGCGAGCAGGACGAGAAAGTCGCGTCATATACCCTATATCTGTCGAGCTTGAAGCGCTCGAGCTCGCGGGCCTTGATGAAATATGATGGGTCTAGATATGCCTCTGCCGAATACACCTTCCCCAGCCGAGTCCTGAGGTTCATCTCGAGCTTATCCCCAACGATCCTGCTCTTCTGGTACTCAAGGACGATATTCCCGGTCGCTACGGTCTCCATTGTTCGCCTGTTGAAGATTATCTTGTCCGCACGCAGCCTGACCTCGCCGAAGCGGATATCGACGTCGCCCTCGAGCGTTGCAATGCCCGTTTTGGCGTCATAGTGCTGGTGGATTGCATAGACCTGGACTGTGTCCTCTTTCTTGGCCATTTCCATGAGGCTCTTCTGTGTCTTTTCCGTCGCCGAGAAGAGCTTTTCCTGTGCCCGGACATAAGTGCAGAGGAGTAGGAACGAGGCCAGTGTTAGACAGGCGAAAGAAATGTTCTGCGCCCTGCACGGACGCCGTCTGGAGTGGATTCGCCTCGGGGTCTCAATCTGGCAGCTCAATCGTCCGCTTTTGTGGTTACGTGGGCTTCTTGTGCAGTTGAAGCGGCCTCTTGCGCAGTTTCGTCCGGGGCCGTGCTCTTGTCGGGAGCGAAGAACGTAAGCAGGTCCCCAAGCACCTGCTTGAGGTGCTTGCGTTCCACTACAATGTCGATGAACCCATGTTCCTGGACGAACTCCGCGCTCTGGAAGCCCTCCGGAAGCTCCTCGCCGATCGTCTCCTTTATCACGCGCGGCCCTGCAAAGCCGACCAGTGCCTTAGGCTCCGCGACGATTATATCTCCAAGCATCGCGAACGACGCCATGACGCCCGCGGTTGATGGATCGGCCAGCACCGAGACAAACAGATTGCCCGTTAGGCCGAACCTGGCTGCCGCCTGCGAGGTCTTTGCCATTTGCATCAGGGAGAGCATGCCCTCCTGCATCCTTGCGCCTCCGGTGCTCGCTATGGTAATCATGGGGATGTTTTCCTTGCCAGCTCGCTCGAAGGCCCGCGTAACCTTCTCGCCTACGACTGACCCCATACTGCCGCCCATGAACCTAAAGTCCATCACGGAGACCATCACCGACCAGCCTCCTATCTTGCCTCGAGCGTTTAGGACGGCGTCTGCCATGTTCGTCTTGGCCTGATGTTCCTTGAGCCTGTCCCTGTATTTCTTGCTGTCCACGAACTTCAGCGGGTCGGTCGGATAAAGCTCCGTGTCAACCTCGGTGTATTCACCGTTGTCAAAGATGAGGTGGCAGCGTTCCGGGGCAGTGAGTTTGAAGTGGTAGTTGCACTTGGGGCAGACCTTGAGGTTGTCTTGAACCTCTCGCCTATAAACGAGCTCGCCGCAGCCAGGGCATTTCAGCCACATCCCATCGGGCATCTCGATCTTCATGCCCGTGGCTGGCCGTTGGATGCCCTTTCGTTTCTTAAACCACATGACTGATAAACATTCCTGCTCCCCTCACGTTCCTGTCCCGCGCCCTGTATGGCCCCTTGTCAGAACTCAATGACCTCGCCCTGTTCAAGTAGCGCCACGTCCCCCCCAAGCGCAGCAGCGTCCGTCGCAATCTGCTCCACGTAACGTGGCTTCATGTGGAACAACCTTACAGGAACTCCGACCAACGAGACAAGGGCCTCAAGCTGCTCCGGAACGAGATGACCGGTCTTGCGGGCCAACTCCCTCAACTTGTTGGGGAAGGACGCCTCGACAAGCACAAGCTTCAAGTTGTCCGTCTCGCTAGCGCGCTGCACGATGGGGCCGAGATCGCTCGTGTCGGCGGAGTAGAGCATACTATTTTGGCCCTCGGAGATGACGAAGCCAACGGTCGGAACGCTGTGTTCGACGCTGAAGGGGGTCACGACGAGCTCGCCGACTCTCTTGGGCTGTCCAGGCCGGATGTGCTCGATCACTGCCACCGAACTTCCAGTCCGCTTGATGGCCGTGAAGTCAGGCCACATCGTGCCATTGAGCAGATGACTCTGAATCGCCGCGGCGGTCTCCGAAGTCGCTATGATCCTAAGAGGCGTCTTGGCGTCAGCGAAGATGTTGTCCGCCAAGAAGGCGAGGCTTGCGCAGTGATCGAGATGCGAGTGGCTGATGATGGCGGCGTCGATGCGCCTTTGCGCTTCAAGAGGGAGAGACTCTGCGGCCGAGCCCGGGTCCAGGAGAATGTGCTCATTCAGCAGGAAGCCAGTTACCCTGTGATATTGAGTAACGCCTCCGTAGCAGCCCAACACGTGCAGCTTCATGGTTTATCCTCCGCTACCCTCCAACCTGCGACAACACCCGACACTGCCTACCCATTCTTTCCCTACCAGTGCAATCACTTGACGCCCCCAGTCGATGCAATCCTACTTTAATGTAGCGCTGCGAATCAAGGACAGCGCGTCGATGGCCGTGGACAGCATCGTCCTCACTCGACCTGAGTGGTAGTGGAACCGATGCGCCACGGTCGTCGTTTTGCTCGCCGTGGCCCGTCCGGTAGTAGTCCTGCCATCGACCCCAAAACCCCTGTTCACCGGTCGCTG
>QMNL01000151.1 GCA_003647755.1 Candidatus Coatesiibacteriota bacterium | reverse complement strand
ACTTGGCTATGCCGCCCTAGCCTTGACCAACAAATATGGCCTAGCCGTTGTAGCAATGCAAGTGCTTGTCTGCCACCTTCAAGATCGGGCCGACGGCTCCTATCTCGGCGACATCCCCCAATGCCCAGCTGTTTCACACCACAAAATTTGGCCCAGCAGTCTGGATTGATTTCCGAGGCACCCAAGAAAATGATTGATCATCCTGAACCGGTGGTATAGATTAGAGGAACTTACGATGTAATGATGTGGCGAGCATATGCACAGTGGAGACCTTTAGGTGGGAGGTGAGAATTTGAGGGACGATGGTGTCCGGTCGGGCTATCTCCCAGGCTCTGATCTGGACAGTCAGGCTTTGGCCTCCGTGCGAAGTGACGAGAACGTGATTGAGGGGCACGTGCTACCGGTCTTCGGTCACGGCAGCGAACAGGCGGCGTTTGTCCAACAGATGGTCCTTCCGATCATCGAGGAAACCACCCCGGCATTTGACGATCTGTGGGCTGAAGACAGGTCGATTTACCACATTCTTATGGACAGCGCCGGCATTGAAGATGCAAGGAGCCGGCTTGCGCACCATCTCATCTCCTTGGAGGCCGTCCTTGATTCAGGCTACTCTGGCGTTCCGCCACTGGAGCTCGTAAACGCCAAGGAGTGCATCAAGACATTCAGCTCAATCATCTCTCGGAGGAGCGAGAAGCTCGCGGGCTGCTCTGCGCTGAAGCACTTGCTGAGGATGGCTCAAGACCCCGACAGCGAGGGCGTTGTGAGCGAGGGGTTCGTTGAGGAGTTTAAGCATATTTTCAGGGGCATCAACGCCAGGTCAGGGATTTACGATTCGAGTGAGCCGCCAGCTTTCATTGGTCTCAGTGGCGTTAGGTCAGCTGGTCTCCGTTCGGCCGCGCTCGACAGGACGGCGCGGAGGGTTGAGAGCTACGTGTCCAGGTATCCCCATGGGCTCGACCATAATATAACTAGAATAAGAAATGCTAACAGAAACAGGATACTCAAGAGATTGGGTGCATCGGAGACAGACTGGAGCTCGTGGAAGTGGCAGATGCGAAACGTCATGCTTGACGCCGAGTCGCTCGGTGCGCTTGTAGAGCTCACCGACGAGGAGGTTGAGGCGATCGAGCTCGCCACGAGGCACCACATCCCGTTCGCTGTAACGCCCTACTATGCATCATTGATGGACGAGTCGCCGGGCCTTGGAAGGGACGCAGGAGTGAGGTCTCAGGTCATCCCGCCGCTGGATTACGTCCACAGGATGATCGCAGTGCGGCAAAAGGGCGGGAAATCCCTCGACTTCATGCTGGAAAGGGACACCTCGCCGGTCAAGCTGATCACCCGACGATACCCGATGATAGCGGTCCTGAAACTAACGAATTTTTGCTCGCAGATATGCGTCTATTGCCAACGGAACTGGGAGATAATGAATCCCTTGGGCCGAGAAGTAAAAAGTCGTTCTGATGCCATCTTACAGGCCGTCAATTGGCTGCGCGAGCGTCCGGGGATACGCGAGGTTCTGGTCTCAGGCGGGGACCCGTTGACGCTTGGCGAGGACGTGCTCTGCCCAATTCTGGATGAGTTGTCGGGGATCGACCACATCGAGCGCATCCGCATCGGGACGCGCACCCCGGTCTGCCTGCCCCAGAGGCTCACCCAAGAGCTTGCCGAGCGCCTGGGCAACTACAATGTCCCGGGGAGGCGGGAGCTGTGCGTGATGACGCATTTCCAATACCCCTACGAGATAACGCCTGAGTCGATGGATGCCATTCAGAAGCTGCGAAGGGCGGGCATCTCAGTCTATAACCAGCAGGTCTATACGATATATAACAGCCGGAGGTTCGAGTCGGTTGCGCTGAGGCGGCTTCTGCGGCTCATTGGGGTTGACCCGTACTACATGTTCAATATGAAGAGCAAGGAGGAGACGAACCAGTACAGAGTCCCCATCGCTCGCATTCTGCAGGAGCGAAAAGAGGAGGCGAGGCTTGTCCCAGGCACGGTGAGAACCGATGAGCCCGTTTACAACATTCCCAAGATCGGCAAGAACTACTTGCGGGCGGCGCAGGACCACCGGCTCATCATGATCAGACCAAATGGGCGGCGAGTATATGAGTTCGACCCGTGGGAGAAGAACATGTCGCCTGTGCCGTCTTTTGTCCGTAGCGACGTCGGCATACTTGATTACCTGCGAAAGTTGGCCGAAATCGGCGAGGACGTTCGAGATTACGCAACCATCTGGTATTACTTTTGATGCGATTGCCCCAAGGGGGCTTGGATTAGCCTCAAGCGGGGTCTGCAGCCAGTGGGGCTTTTAGGGGGCGGCCAGAAGCCGCCCCCACTTTGTGGTTGGGTTACCTATATCGAAAGACACGCCTTTACATTTGCATTCTGAGCAGCGACGGCCTTGAGTGTGGCCCTCGATAGCTCTGCCTCGTACCAATTCTCCTCATCCTCGAGGATCGCCCCGACCAGCGCCGTGTGAAGAGAATGCCCAGCCTTGTAAGCCACAACGTGGCCGAGAATAGGCCCACCCAACAGGGCCAAATCGCCGAGTAAGTCGAGCGCCTTGTGCCGCACGAACTCATCCTTGAACCGCAGGTAAGGATTCAGGATGCGGTGGTCGTTGACCACGATCGCATTGTCCAGGCAGCCGCCCTGTGCAAGGCCCATTTTCAGTAGCTGTCGGATCTCGCTCAGGAAGCCGAACGTTCTGGCCGGAGCAAGCTCCTTAATGAACTCGTCCCGAGTTATGGCAAAAGAGCATGACTGCTTGGCGATGACCGGGTGCTCAAAATCAACAGTATAGGAAATCTGGAGATGGTCGCACGGCAAAACCGACAGCCATTTGCCGTCCGTCTCCACGCGTATCGGCTCCTTGATCACGATACAGCGGCGCGGTCTGTTCAGCGTCCTGATCCCCGCCTCTTTGATTAAGAACACCAACGGCGCGGCGCTCCCGTCGAGAATCGGCACTTCCTTGCCATCAATCTCGACAAGGGCATTGTCGATACCCATCGCCGTAAACGCCGCCAGCAGGTGCTCGACGGTCTGCACCTCAACATCACCATCTTTCAGAGACGTGGCGTAGAAAACGTCCGCTACATTCTCCAGACAGGCTGCGACTGATCTCCCACCAAGGTCCACACGGCGAAACACAATGCCAGTATCGGCCGCCGCAGGACAGAGGTTCATACGAACCTTCTCACCACTGTGAAGCCCAATCCCCGTGCACGGGACGGACCGCTCCAGTGTCTTCTGCATGCAATCGTTGTCTGTAATCATAAGTTAGTCCTTAAAGTTCGCTCATCCCACGCACATGGTATAAGCATAAAGCATGCCAAAAGAATAATAAATCTGCGCACCACGCGCTCAGCACGCTCAATCGACCTGCCACTCGCCAATCGCACAACAACACAAAAGTAAAATGCACCCGACGAAAGCGCCTCCAGACCCGGGCATCTGTGGCAGAATCTCAAACCACTGTTGGAGTTTTTTCTACACATGCCTCAGGCAAGCCGTTGGCTTGCTTTCCAGCCGAAAGCGCATTGCAGAATGTCGTGGCAAGAAATCAACACCCAGGAAGAATGACCCTATATTGGGGTCAATTAGCCGTCCACAAGTGCGGTTTGAGTGGATCGATCAGGTGTTTACCAGCAGCATTATCATCTCCTGATGGAGCCTCACGTGGTCAGCCTGTTGCGAATCTTGTTGGCTACATATTGTGGTGAGAACTTGATGATACGGTGAACCTTGCCGAGCAACTTGACCGTCTCCTCGGGGGTTATCCCCTCCAGCTTGACCATTGGGATCAACGGCGAGCCGTAGGCCTCATCGTCGAGGTTTCCGAGCAAGAGGTCGTGCTTTACACAGAAGTCGTACATCTCTGTGCCAGGATAGGGAACTGCGAGGTTTGTCAGCACGGCATCGAGGTTGAGGCTTCTGGCGAACCGTCCTGTCTGGAGTATTTCCTGCTTCGTTTCCGTTGGATAACCTATTATGAAGGAGCCGCAGGAGTTGATGCCGTGCTTTCTTATCATCTTAACCGCCTCTTTGACCTTTGAGAGTTTAAGCTTCTTGTTGGTCATGTCCAAAAGCCTCTGCGTGCCGAACTCCAGGCCCAGAAGCACGTATGCGCAGTTGGCTTTCTTCAGCCACATCAGCATCTCGTCGGTCAGAGTGTCCGCTCTAGCATCGCATGACCAGCGAATGTCGTTCAGGCCTGCCTCGATGAACTTCTGGCAGAACTCAATGAGCCATTTGCGGTTAGCGCTCATAATGTCGTCGTAGGAGAACAGCACGTCCATGTCATACTTCTCCCGCATCCACACGAGTTCCTCGATCACCTTGTCAACTGTTCGCATCCTCGGACCGCCCCACATCATCTTCGAGGCGCAGAAACCACAATTGCTGTAGCACCCTCGGCCTGAGCAAAACGGCAGGACCAGGTCCTTTCTCGTTGCCAACCCCCTCATCTCAAAGTAATACTCGTGCAGAGGCATCAAGTCCAAGGCTGGATACGGCAGGATGTCGAGGTCCTCAATATAGGGCCTGGGCGGCGTTATTGTTACCTGGCCGTCCCTCTTGAACGTAACGCCCTTGACTTTCGACACGTCCCCGCCTTTCCACAAAGTGTCGATCAGGTCGTAAGCGGTGATCTCACCTTCCCCCCGAACGCAGTAGTCAACGAAATCGTTCTCCATGACGACCTGCTCATGGAGGGCCGTTGCGTGAGGCCCGCCGATAACCGTGATTATCTCGGGATGCGCCTCTTTGATCTCACGGAGGTGGCGAAGAGCGCTCTGGTAGGTCGCTGCGATGGCAGTGATGCCCACGAAATCAAAGCCGTAAAAGGAGACATATTCAACGACGCCCTCGTAACTCACATCCAGCGCTGTAGCGTCGAGAATATCAACGTCTATCCCCCGCTCCCGCAGATAGGATGCGATATATGCCACGCCGATGAGAGGCATACACTGATACTTAGGACGAACAGTCTTGGCTGTTATCAGCAGCACTTTAGGTCTATTTGCCATACCGGTCACCTAGAAGAACTCACGATGCTAGTTAGTTTATGCGGGCAATCTTGCCACCAGCCGGCGCCATGTCAAGATCCAGTGGCTGCCCGCGTCAGCGCACCGAATGCCTAGGCGTTTTGTGAGACAAGGTGCCTAAAACATCAGAATCCGCAGAATCTCAACAACTGCCTCTTAGCCGAAGCGCCTTCTCCACCGGCGGGTTGGGCTAAAGATCTGCCGCTCCAGTTCGATGAGTAAAGGCGTTGTCAGACCTAGTGGGAGATGGAGCTTGACATAAGGAGGGAGGGTATGTCTGCATTTCGGATACGTTGGGCCATTCTGCTGCTGTGGATTCTGGGCGCGCTTGCCCTGTTGCCACGGGCTTTCGCAGAAAACATAAACGTTGT
>QMNL01000150.1 GCA_003647755.1 Candidatus Coatesiibacteriota bacterium | reverse complement strand
TGCAACGATGACAATTCGAGGACCAACACCATAAGCCTTTCGGGCACAGGTGTTGCGCCACTGGGGCCAACGTTGCTTCTAAGGACGCCGGCACGGGTCGTGAGGCCTGGCGAGGAGCTTCGGGCGTCGATCGGGCTTGCGGGTCTGTATGAGGACCTGAACGCGGACCTGTATATCGCTGTGCAGTTGCCTACTGGCGAGGTTCTTTACTACCCCAGCTGGTCGGTCGAGCCGTCTGGGCTTTCTGTATCGCTGCCAGCAGGTTTCAACCTGGCACCCACGCTGTTTTTGAGGATGCAATACACGGAGGGCTCGCTGCCCAAGGGGGAATATAAGCTCTTCGCGGCGCTTGTTGAGCCGGGCACACACTTCGAGCTTATAAGTTCTATCGCACAGGCCAGTTGGGTCCTGTATTAGGCTGAATTGATTGCAAATTGCGAATAAGGGTAACTCAAATATGGGACGGAGGATAATCGGCATGCTAAGGTCGCGCTTTGTAGCGGTTGGTATAGCTTTTGCGTTGGTGTCCGTTCTTGTTTTCACCGGTGCAGGAATGGCAAAGACGGGTTGGGGTCCGCCGCCTCCTCCCCCGGGAGATTCGGGATGGCGTGCGTACACAGACATGAATCACACCTCTTGCGCGGTCGAGGTTGGCGGCCAGGTGTGGGTGGGCACGGGTTATGCGGGGCTGGCTGTGTATGATGCCACGGCTGCTACCTTGCTCGCTAAGTATCACGGGACCAAGGACGCACTTTCGGCGCCGGAAGCGATAGTGCACCTAGTAAACCTGCCGTCTGACTGCATTCTAGACCTCGCCACGCAGAACGGTATCGTCTGGGCTGCGACGGACCAGGGGCTCGTGAGAATCGACCCAGCTGGGCCGACGTTCAAGACTTACACAAGGCTTAACAGCGGACTTTCTTCTGATTACATCAGAAGGATCATGCTCGGCGCAGACCCTGGCGAGCCTGACAGAATATACTTCATGACGGACTACGGGGTCTGTTCAGCCACCTATGACTATGGGGCTGATAATTGGAATGACGACTGGGACTATTTCAACAGCTGGCGGTATCCCGAGTTTGTCTCGGACAACGTCTTCTGCATAGGCTTTGAACAGTGCGCTGACCAGCGTGTTTTCTTTGGAACGGACCGGGGCGTGATGGTTTTCGATCCATCCATGCCGGCGGGCGATCCTATGCGCTGGTTCTGTTGGGACACGTCGAACAGCGGCCTTCCCTCCAATCACGTCGTTGACGTGGCGTTCGGCGAGTGCAGGGAGCTGTTCTTCGCGACCGATGATGGGCTTGCGGCGCTTGAGGACGGCCAATGGCGGGTCTATACGCAGGCTAGCACGGGTCCGCTGGGCCTTCTGGACGACCATATCGCCCGTATGATCGTCGATCCCACGGATGACACGCTCTTTTGGCTTGCGACCGGTCGCGGCGTAAACACCTACGACAGGGTGAATGACACGTGGACGGTTTACGTCTCCGGCGAGACGGGCCTGTGCGACAATGATGTTTGGGACATCGAATTTGCTGGTTCGGTGCCATACTTTGCGACCGGCTACGGCGCGTGCAGGCTGGCCGGCGCTGCCTGGACGACATATCTGGACCCGCTGGGATTCAGGGGCTGTGTCTGGGCATTGGGCTTCTATTCTCACTACGACCTGATGTTCTTGGGGACTTATGGCGGGGGTCTGTTCATTCTCGATGATTCTAACCCTGCAGCGCCAGATTGGACGCATTACTCTGTTGGCGACGGCTCCGGGCTTCCAAGTAACTTCATTACATCGATTGACATGGTCGATAACGAGGATTACGTGGTCTTTCTCGGAACGGACGAGGGGTTCGTGGTCGGTGAGGGCGACTACGACAACCTGACTTTCACGCCGTATAACATGTCGAACACGAGTGGTGGGCTGATATCGAACGCTGTTACCGCGGTTGCGGCCTACGAGCAGGACGATGAGCTGGCGCTGATCGGCACGCAGCATGGTCTAGCTATTTACGACAACAGACTCCCTTCACAGGGCTTGAGGTGGACGTTTGCGACGGCTGAAAGCACTGGCGGCGCCCTGGCAGACAATTGGATAAACGACATTGCAGTTTCTCCGGACGGCTCGACATTCTGGCTGGCAACGATGTGGGGAGTGTCATCCTACGATCCGTTTGCCGATGTCTGGCAGACGTTCCGGACAACGAATTCTGGGCTTATCTCAGATATCGTGTTCTCTGTTGATCTTGACCCGCAGGGGAATCCCTGGTTCGGGACTATGCGCGGCGTTTGCACTTGCGATGCGGATGGCACTAATTGGCGGAGCTATCGCAAGAACAACACGGGGCTTGCCTCGGACATTGTGCTTAGCATCGATGTTGACTATGCGGGTTACGTCTGGGCTGGGACTGATGCAGGGCTATCATGCCTGAATCCTGCGCTGGGCGTCTGTGACTACAACTACTATGTGGATAACAGCGGGCTTTTCAGCGATCGCATTTGCGCAATCGAGGTTGACCCTTATGGCAATAGGTGGTTTGGGACGCAGGTGGGGGTTTCAGAGCTTCTGAATCAGGGGCCGAGCCTCTACGGTGGAGCGGTTACGCCGGACACGGGCGACAGGATGACGGTCTTTGTCTATTCAGTTCACTACAGCGATCCTGAGTGCGAGGGTCCAACTAGGATATTTGCTAACATAGATGGCACTAACTACGACATGGCGCTCGTTGATGGCGACTACTGTGATGGCACGTGGGAGTGCTCGACAACGCTGGACGCCGGCAGCGGCCATAACTTCAGCTTCGGGGCGGTTGAGGCGGATTGGAACACTGTTTCGGACGGGCCGTATTCAGGCCCGACGGTCTCCGCCGCGCCATACTCGCCCGATCCCTATGAGCCGGACAACACGTGCACGGGGGCAACGCTTCTTCCAACAGACGGCACTTGGCTGGACGAGCACAACCTGGAGCCACCGGGCGACGTGGACTGGTTCGCTTTTGATGCGGAGTACAACATAACTTACGTTATTGATGTTGAGGACGACTCCGATCCGGACTTTGCGGGCAACGTATATTTGTACGATCTTGGTGACCCATGCCCTGGGGCGCTTCTGCGGCAGGACCTCGGTGGCGATTCGGCGCACATCGTCTTTCCGTGCCTCGTTACGGGGCGATATTACATAAAGGTTGAGCAGGCTAACCCCGCCGAGATGGGTGCGTATAAGATCAGGGTCTATGGCCCGCAGTGGCCGATGGTCCAGCGGGACCTTGAGCGGGCGGGCACGGCTGTTGGCAGCGGCCCGGCGACGACGAATCTTCTGTGGATATACACGATACCCGATGACATCATCACGACTGCGCCGGTTGTCGATGGTCAGGGAAACGTCTATTTCGGGACGGCTGAGAATAGCCTCTTCGCCGTCGCGACGGATGGGACGCTGAAGTGGTCCTATCACACGCCGGATGCGGTCTCTGCGACTCCGGCGTTGACGTACGATGAGAAGATACTCTTCGGGACAGAGGGTGGCCAACTCTATGCGCTGAACAGTGATGGGACGCTGGCGTGGGTGTATAACGGAGCGCTCGGTAGCGCGATCCGCGCTGGAGTTACGGTAAACCGGGTTGAGAACTACACGGTCTATTTTGGAGCCGACAACGGGACGCTCTACGCTGTCAACAGCGATGGCACCGCGAAATGGCAGTATTCGACGCCAGTTCCCGATGAGATTAGTGGCACGATAATGGTTGGAGAGCTTGAGAACGTCTATTTCGGCGGCGGCTGCGGGACGTTCTACGTGTTGTTCCCAGATGGGACGCTGGCCTGGAGCTACAACAGCGGCCTTGCTGACAACAGGATGGCCGCGGCTATGGCCACGGACGGCTCCATATACTTCGGGACCTCAACGAGGCGCTTCTGCTGCGTTGAGCCCCCAGCGCCGCCTGACATGCCCACTTCGGGCACGCTCCGTTGGGAGGTTATCATGCCGGACAGCGTTTATTCGGTTCCTGTGATAGCCCCGGACGGCACGGTGTTCTTCGGCTGTGACGACGGCATTATCTATTCGATGGGCCAACACAGCACGGCGACGACGATCGTCTATGATGTCGGGGCTCCGATCAGGTCTGCGCTCGTCATGGACGGTGCGGGACGTATCTATTTCGGAGCGGACAGCAACAGATACTATTGCATAACTCAGGCGGGCGCTCTGGTCTGGGAGACTGAGGATGTGAATGAGCCGCCGGCGTTTTCCTGCGCGATCGACAGGAGTGGGACGTTCTATTGGGCGAAGCCCGATGGCAAGCTGGTAACCTACAACGACATGGCTGCGCCGGATATTGTAGGGCCTGCCTCGGACTGCTGGTCTCCGACGTTTGCGAACGCATCGACCGTCCCGATAGTGGTTGGCTTCAGTTCTTGGGACGTGGGAGCTCGCAGGACGGGCGTGGCCTACACGGAGTTGTGGTACTCTTGTGATGGAGGGCCGTGGACTCCGAGCGGGCTGGATGCAAAGCTTGGGACGAGTGGTCAGTTCGTGTTCATGCCTTCGGCTGAGGGGACTTACGATTTTGCGACGGTGGCCTATGACAACGCGGGGAACGCCGAGTTGGGGCCGGCTGCCGCCAAGACAACAACGGTTTTTGACACGACAGTTCCGACATCTCTGTGCGATGTGCAACATTACGTAGTCAGCAGGGAGGGTATCAATGTTGACTTTACGCTCCAGGATGATCTGAGCGGGCCTGCCAAGACGAGGCTTTGGCTGCGGTTTAATGATGGGCATTGGTGCTACACTGGTCTTGAGGAGACGGGCGGATCGGGGACCTTTGTTATGACTCTGCCTGAGAATGAGAACGGCAGCTACTACTTCATGACCCAGGGCGTTGATAACGCCGAGAACTGGGAGCAGGTGCCCTCGGGGGCGAGCGAGCCGGAGACATGGCTGATCTACGACACGGTGCCTCCGACCTCGGCCTGCACATCGCCGCTTGAGGCGGATGCCGCGCCAATTGCCGTGAGCTATACAGCGCGTGATACGGGCAGCGGTGTGGACTACGTGTGGCTTTGGTATACATATAACAATGATGGTTCCGACCTCAGCTCCTGGCGGCGGTATCCAGCGACCGGTGTCGGCACGGCGGGCACAATTGAGTTTACGCCGCGGGCACAGTCTCCGTGGAACGAGGGTCCCGGGCAGTATCTGTTCGCGTCTTCAGCGCAGGATAAGTGTGGAAACGTGGAGGATTTCGCCCGGGCAATAGGCGAGGGTAAGGTTGCGACAACCAGTTACACTCCAGGGCTTCCGACAAGCACGGCCTCGTCTGATGCTTACACGAGCTCGTTGCCGATCAGGATAGATTACACGGCGACGGACAGAAGCGGGATGGGGATTGCGAGCGTCAGTCTCTACTATGCGCTTGAGGGTCAGAC
>QMNL01000149.1 GCA_003647755.1 Candidatus Coatesiibacteriota bacterium | reverse complement strand
CTGTCGTCGCTGGCAGGCCAGGTCGCTTTCAGCGCGCTAAGGGCCACAATCAACGGGCGCGTCAGGATCGATGGTGCGGTATTCCCATCCGAGCAAGATTGCCCGCTTCGGGAGCCATTCAGCATCGATATCAGGCGTGGCCGCGTGGTGAAGGTTGAGGAGACCGCCGTTGGCAGCCGCCTCAGAAAATGGCTGGGAGAAAATGCTCAAAGGGGTGCGCGAGAGGTCATGCACTTCTCGTTCGGCCTCAATCCCGCTGCGCATCTCGGGGATTCGATCCTCCAGAACGAGAGGGTATTTGGCGCCTTGACGGTGGGAATTGGCTATGGCGCAAGAGGTGCGCACAAAGACCTGGTAACAACCGCACCGTCGGTGTGGGTGGATGATGCGCCTCTATTCATTGATGGCGAGCTCGTGCACCCAGAGGTCCCGTTTCAGAAGAGCCTGCTAACGCGCCGTCTCGGCTCCTGAGCAGAGAAGAGCCGAGCAGGAGGACAAGGAGCGGCGTGAACATGTATGGCCAGATAACTGGTGAAAACAGGAGAAACGAAAGAAGCGACAAGCCCATGAAATCTACTAGGTCAGCAAGCCGTCGTAATCGCCCAATCGCCAACGCCAGCAGAAGCAACTGCGTGCCGGCGATAATCGGCTTCAGAAGAAACTCTACGCGGTGCTGAAAGAAGAATGGGGCGAACGAAAGCGACCTCTCCCAGACTCGCTCGTTGAGCCACTTCTCGACCGCAAACGGTGCGAAACGCCCGTAGATGCCATCGAGGAACTGGTGGGGCGAATCGATCACGAAGGGCAAGCAGAGAGAGACAGGGACAGCGATTGCCAGGACAAGGCATCGCAGGGCCGTCTTCGATCCCACGCTCCTGAAGAGAAAAATGGCGTAGAAAGGCAACAAGAGAACCGCTTGCTGTCGTGCTGCGAGGCACACGCCCATCGTAAGGGCCGCCGCGATGTGCATCTTGCCGGCGAGAAAGAAAATAAAAAGCGACAGCGCAAACCAAAAAACTGCGCCCGGCGTGATGGCGCTGAAGCGCAAGGTGATGCTGGAGAGAAGAACGAGCGCTAGGAGCAGCTTTGCCGGGCCAGCAGCCGGGTCCAGGTGTGAAGGTCTGAAAGTCATGTAGATCGTTAGGACAGCTGAGCAGGTCAGCAATGTGGTTAGGAATCTTGGGTCAATATGATAGACCTCCGCGGGCAGAAACGCCAGCCACGTCGCCGGGAGATACGTAAGCGGCAGGTTCCATGGCATAAGGTAGTTCGTGTATGGGTTGGCTCCAGCGAGAAACCGTCTGCATGCGAGCTTAATCAGCGGCAACATATCGGTGTGCCTGGGGTCAAGTGCGGTCGGAAGCCATATCCAGGCCTGGCAGAGCAGAAACGCGAGGGCCAGGATGCTCGCAAAGGAGATCGGTCGCCCGAAGGTCACCCAGCAGGCCGCGACGATGAGTCCAAGCAGGCCCAGCGCAAGCGCTCGATGTCCTAGGAATGCCGGCCAGCCCGGAAGCGTCCCAATCGCTAGTGCCACTAAAACGCACGTTGCCGCTCTCCAGAAGAGGTCCTTCGCAGGTCGGACTGGTCGGTTCGCCCCAACAAACGGTTGTGCACGACGGCTCAGCCCGAGCAGAAACGCCAACGACGTGGACGCCACGAACAGGACGGTCAGGCAGAACATCAAGTATCCATTGAGCCTGCCATAGTAAAGACCTGTGATGTGCAGCGCTGCGATCGAGGCGATCACGGGCGCAAATCTTGACGAGAACCTGACAACTGACAACTTGCCACCCACTGAGGTATGATGAGTCTGTATGTTTCGGCCGACGTAGCTGTTCGAGCTACGATGGCCAAGTCAGTTAGTCTGACACGCAAGCGTAAATCGTGCCTGCGGGGCGCGTCAATCGACATTCGTGCCAACGAGGTATTCCATGCCCAAAGTGGCGGTCATAGTTCCGAGCTACAACGGTAGGAAGTTGCTCGAAGGATGCCTGAAGAGCCTCTCGAGGCAGACGTTTAGCGATTTTGAGACCGTCGTGGTTGATGACGGCTCAACCGACGACACCATCGGTTTCGTCAAGGCTAATTACGCTCATGTCCGTCTGATCGAGCTTCGGCGAAACTCGGGCTTCAGCGCGGCCATAAACGCCGGCATTCAGGCCACAGACAGCGAATACGTGGCGCTTCTGAACAACGACACGGAGGTAACGCCCAAGTGGCTGGAATCACTTGTGGATGTGCTCGACACGAATCCCTCCGCAGGGTCTGCCGCGTCCAAGATACTCTGGGACCACGCTAGGGACACTATCTACGCGGCTGGCGACTTCTTCTGCCAGGACGGCTTCGGTGGAAATATCGGCTCCGGAAAGCCGGCCAATGATGCCATGCTAAACTCGCCTCGCCCAGTCTTCTCGGCATCGGCCTGTGCCGCGCTGTATCGTCGCCGCGCGCTCGATGATGTCGGCCTAGTTTCGGAGCACCTCTTCATGTTCTACGAGGACATCGACCTCGGATTTCGCTTGCAGCTGGCAGGCTGGGATTGTATCTACGCTCCCGCCGCCGCCGTCTATCATATCGGCACGGCAACCACGGGCATATTCAGCAGAAAACGCAAGTTCCTTCTCGCCAGAAACGAGCTCTTCGTCATCGCAAGAAACCTGCCAGGCAAGATTCTCCGAAGGAATCTCGCAGCGATCCTTCGCCACCAGTTTAAGGAGAGCGTCCACGCCCTCGACGAGGGCAGACCCAGAACGCTTCTAAATGCTCGACTCACAGCAATAGCTGCCATTCCAAAGCTTCTCAGATCAAGAAAGAGAATAATGGCTGCTCGCCGCGCCTCAACCGAGCATATCGCAAGCCTCATCCAGCCCTACGATGACATATACCCACCCGCAAGCATCCCGCAGAGCGATCGTGGACCCAGCTCGGGGTCATCTGCTGCCGGCGCAAGCGTGCTCATCATCAGGTCCGCGGGGCCTCTGCTTTTACATGCAATCGACTACGCTCGCAAATCGCTGAATGCGGCCGAGATAGACGTCCTAACGATGCCCGGTCACGAGGGGACTGTGCCGACCGAGCAGGGAATCCATACCATTACATACCCAGCCAGGGACAGGTTCTGCGGCTGCACGATGCCGTCCCGACTGGCCCACAGGCTGCGACGGAGGCGGTATGAGACGGCGCTCGTCCTGTGCGGTGGAAGACCAGAGACAGGATTTCTGAACGTCGATCTCGTCGCCCTCAGGGCCAGAGCCAAGAGGGTCATATACTTCATGCCGGACGGGTCAACGCAGCAGCTTAGCGGGAGGCTTCTTGTCAGTAAGTTCGCAAGATTCGGCCTGAATGTCTGCGTCGCCGGTGCGGCTTTCCTCGCGTCAGTGGTCTTCCTGCTCTGTCTTATGCTAGCAAGTGCGTTTGAAAGGGACGCTTTGAAAGCGGCTTACAGGAATCGCGACTAGCGCAGTCTGCGTCCAGCAGGCACTCGAAGCACAATTGGCCTCCCTCGAGGCGGCATGCCCAAAACCAGTGGTGCACCGGTGGCTAGTGCCAGCTGGTCCACAGGCCTATACGATGAGCGGGGCATGTGGCCGTAAATAACCACGCACGTGTCGAAATGTCGCTGCTGCAACCGTTGCAGAATCTGCCCGTCTGCGTCTTCTGGACTGAACCGGATCCCGTGGTAGATGATCACATCATTAATGAATGCTGCGTAGGGCGTCTGATCTACGCCATTCTGAATGAGCAGGGCGATACTCGCGACTGGGAGGTCCTCCCGAAGCCTCCTGAGCGCGCGGGCGCAAAGATGTGGCCGCGCTGAGCGCAGCACCAGCGCATTTTTGATGCCATCCGGGCCGTTGTCTTCGAGCACTGACCTAATGCTCGGCATAGTTGGCTCAAGCGGTTTCTCGTCGAGACTTATCTCGTAGAAGTTGATGCCCAGCGGGCGATTGTCGTAACCTGGGAAGTAGTCGATGGGCCGCCATGTATCGTCCAACGTGATAATGCCTTCGATCACATCTTCCTCCAGAACTGCCGGCGGGACCTTGAACGAGAGAGTTGTCTCCTCGCCCGGCGAGACTGCGAAATCGCCGACGAAACTCCCGTTCAGTTTTACGTGACCGGTCATAACCTTTGGAACTCCCTTGACGCGCATGTTAAGCCATACTTTCGCCAAAGAGAGCACCCTGAGGTAGAAGTACGAAGACTTGGTGCAAGTTCTGTGCAAGGCATCTTCCCCGGGCTCCACTATAGCGGCGTCCCAGCCGGGGCCGAGGCTATCCTCGTCCGTTAGACCCATCACGATTCGGTCGATCTTCGGGAGCTTCTGCCTGAAGAGGTCCAGATCAACTATGTCATAGGAAGGCAGCACAACGGGTATCCGACCGGGCCCCTGATAAATGAAGGGCTTTAGCGAATCATCGCTTACTACGCGAGATTTCTGGACTCTTCTTCTCGCCAAATAAGTGCTGGGGAGATGTAGGATGTTCCAGAGGTATGATCTTGCGATCGATATTGTCATTCCAAGCCTGGACGGGACTTGGAACTTATACATGTCCCTAATCTGGACGAGGTCCTCCTTGACCACCTCGGGAAGCAGTTTGATGATTGTCCGAAGACTGTAGTTCTTCAGAAAGGACCGGAGTCTGTTTCTCGAGGCCAGAAAATACTTGAAGGTTGAAGCTTTCCCGAAGAAGCCGCCGAACTTATGGTACACGACGGCGTCTGGGACGGTCATGACACGGTAACCCAACAGCCTCGCCCGCCAGCAGAGGTCAATATCGTCGAACAGGAAGTAGAATTGGGGGTCCATGTAGCCCACGTGCTCAAGAATATCCTTGCCGATCAGCATCGCGCCTCCGCAGGCGCCGAAGACCTCGCACGGCTCGTCGTATTGGCCTTCGTCCTTCTCGCCCAAACCCCTGTCAACACCGAAACAGGACTTGCACATCTGGTTGCCGACGCCGTTCAGGACGCTGCGAGCGTAGAACAGCTTCATCTTAGGAGCGAATATCCCAACGTCTGGATTCGCATCAGCCGCGAGCATCAGCCGCTCGACGAAATCAGGCTCACACTCGATATCGTTGTTGAGGAGAATCACCCAATCTGTCGTGGCGCTTCGCATCGCACGATTGGCGGTGGCAACGAAGCCCATATTGCGCGGGTTCTGGACGATCCTCACCTGCGGGTAATTGGAGCGCACAAACTCAACCGACCCATCAGTGGAAACATCATCCGAGACCAATATCTCAAGGTCTGGGTATGTCTGCCTGACGAGCGAATCGAGGCAAGCCTTCAGATGCTCCATGCCGTTGTAGTTGACGACCGCGGCCGTAACATGCGCCTGTGAAACTGCCATCCTATTCGCCAAGCCTCTCGAGATGTTGAGCTGACTTGCGGTGGTTAGGGATCAAGGCGAGACACTTCTTGAACCGGATGATCGCATCT
>QMNL01000148.1 GCA_003647755.1 Candidatus Coatesiibacteriota bacterium | reverse complement strand
TGGAGCCCGGGTGGCTATGACTATGAAACGTTGTATGTCCCACCTTGGATTTGGCTGAAGGGCGAGGGTAGCCAAAGAACATACTTGGCTTACGACGTTCTTTTCACTCTTGGGTGTGAGACGGTAATAGAAGACCTGAGCGCGGCCACGCTTGGCGGGGTAGAGGGCCAGTTTGAGGATACTTCTGTAACCCTGGCGAACTGTAAGCTGACGTCCTTCAGCCTCTACGCGGGTGAGGCACACTTTGCTGGCAAGTGTATCCGAGCGTCTGTGGTGATATCTGAATGTTCATTCATGGATTGCGAGCACGGCACAGCCATCAATCTCTCTGGTGAGAAAGCGTGCTACGACGTGACCATACGCTCGACATACTTCAGCCGGATAAATTCTTCTGAAGGATACCCTCCCACAGCCCATGATTCCCGCTGGCTAGTTCTGGGTGATCTGCGCCGGCCAAGTGTGACGCGGCAAGTGGATCACCTTGTTATGCAAGATTGTATATTCTTCCGGACCGGGTTTTGCACGGAAGCGGTTTACCTCTGGCTCATGGCTGGCTTGAACTGGCGTTGCGATGCGCAGTTCTCAAATTGCCTCTTCGCCTTTACGGAGGGATTCCGCGACCCATACGGACAGGGACCGCCCTCTCCTGAACGCTGCCTGTGGGTGGAGACGGCCGCCAACGGAGAATGCGACGTTAGCTTCGCTAACTGCACACTGGTGGGCGATGTTGCTGTCAAGTCCAGCGGAGTTGGCGGGCAGTCTCAGCACGTCTCTTTTCTAGACAGCATCGTTTGGACAGACCAACACAATATAGCGGTGACCGCGCCCCCTGAAATCGACACGGACTATAGCTGCGTGAGCTGGCCGGCGGAGGGCCAGGGCGTCATTCATTCGGATCCCCTTTTTGCGACGGGAGCTTTGGGTGAGGAGTATTTAAGTCAGGGTGACTGCAATCAACCAACGACCTCGCCGTGTGTCGATGCGGGCTGTATGGTAGCCTGTAACAGCACGGTCGCTTGTCTCACGACGCGCACCGATCATGAACCGGATTTAGGAGTCCTTGATATGGGGTTTCACTACGGTCGGAAGATAGGCTCCGACCCCGATATTGTGTTTGGCCCACGCCACACCTGCCGCAAGGACGCGGCCGTCTCAGCAGGCGACGAGATGACGATAGGGATAACGCTTTATTGCCGAGGCATAGTCATGCTCGCGGACGCCTATCTGGCCGCCGCTTACGGCGATCAGATGTTTTACCTTTCTGACGACGGCTGGACGCAGAACCAATTGCCCTGGATGCGATTGGTGCCGGTTAATCACGAGACTTTTGCGCAATACTACAGTTTCCCACTCCGAATCCCTGAATCAGCGCCGCTGGGAACATATAAGCTATATCTCGGACTTGTGGACCATTACTCCGGCGAACTGGTCAGCCTTGCTAGCACAGACCTCGTGGTTGTGGCTGAGCCGAGTTTCTAGCGAACGATCAGGGGGCTGAATGAGGCAGCGCCTCGTTTCAGGTAAGATTGAGGGGACCTTCGCCTCCGACATCGCCCTCCGCCCCATCACCTTCACTGCTCGACGATGACCTCTTTCCCCTCACGGTTGTATGTTATCTCGCATGTTATCTTCTCTGCGGATTTGTACCAGGCGTCGTCTCTTACGGTCTTCGTGCAGGAAATCAATACGCCACTTGTGTCAAGCCCCATCAGACGGAAGCGGCGTCAAGCCACCGCAGTCCGAAAGCCCAGAAACGCCTGCGTCAATCAGCTTGTTCCGGGGTTTGCCCTGACTTGACTTGGAGTGGATTGTGGCGCACTCTCACTACCGATATGGACAGCTAGCGAGTCGCGAAGGAGGTATCAAGGATATGGAGTATTGGATCCAAGCTATTGGACAGAATCCAAGGGCACTTGGGCCGATCATCGTTGTGATCGTTGCGGTAGTGCTAGTGTTCATCCTTTGGGCCGTCAGCAGGCTTGTTACCAGACAGAAGGAACTCGAAAAGGACCGTGTGGCGTTAGATAACGAGCTGTTCAAGCTCGAGAAGTTCGCCAGCTTGAAGAGAAAGGAGCGGATGGGTGAAGGTAGCTCCGTGCCTGAATCGTTTTGGCCCAAGCAAGACCGCGATGAGCAGCGAGAACAGCGTGCAGGGCCACAGCCAGCCATGAACCAAGATGCCAAGCCCGGCAAGGGGCAGTCGGACGAAGATGACGAGTTTGCGGACATACGCAGGGAGAACCTGGTCAGGGATTGGACGAAGGACGATTAGCCATTTGTTTTGCCCTGGTTTCAATGGGTGGGCTACCCCTTGGGTTCTGTGATAAGAATGGGGTAACTATCGGGAATCCGGTCGGCCTCTTGCTTTAGGAGGAGTGTTTGCGATGGCAACAGTTTTGGTTGTTGACGACGAGGCGAACATATTGAAGGTCTTCGCCGCGCGGCTCAAGCAGCGTGGGCACACTGTTTTGACGAGTCTGTCTGCGGAGGAAGGTCTGAAGAGGCTCAGAACAGATGATGTTGATGTGCTTATCTCTGACTACGTGTTGCCTGGCAAGAGCGGAATGGACCTGTTACGGGCGGCCAAGAGTCTATATCCCAAGTTGCCTGTCATAATGATGACGGCCTATGGGAGTATTGAGATGGCGGTCGAGGCGATGAAACAGGGCGCCTACGACTACCTTACTAAGCCGATTGACTACAACGAGATGTTTGTTCTTGTCGAGCGAGCGCTGACTGAGCGGGAGTTGACGTCGCCAGCGGGGTTCGAGGTTGCCTCTGAGCACGAGTTTGCTGGAATGATAGGCTCTGCTCCTGAGATGCAGGATGTTTTCAACACCATTAGGCGTGTTGCAGACAGCCGCGCCACCGTCCTGATAGTTGGCGAGAGCGGGACAGGAAAGGAGCTAATAGCTCGAGCGCTTCACTACACGAGCATCCGCAAGAGCGCTCCCTTCATCGCTGTCAACTGCACGGCGATACCGGAGACACTTCTGGAGAATGAGTTGTTTGGCCATGAGAAGGGCTCATATACGGGAGCGTATCGTCAGGACAAGGGGAAGTTCGAGTTGGCGGACGGTGGGACGCTTTTTCTCGACGAGATCGCTGGAGTGAGTCTCTCCGTGCAGGCGAAGCTGTTGCGAGTCCTTCAGGAGCGATGTTTTCATCGTATTGGTGGGTCTGAGGATGTCCATGTGGATATACGCATTGAGGCGTCAACGCAGAAAGACCTCGAGGAGTTGGTTCGTCAGGGCAAGTTTCGAGAGGACCTGTACTACAGGCTGAACGTGATCACGATTAAGGTTCCTCCGCTTCGGTCCAGAAAGGAGGACGTGCCGCTTCTGGCCAAACATTTTCTCAAGAAGTACGCAGACGAAAACTCCAAGAGCATCACCTTGTTTGCTCCTGCGGTGATGCGTGCGCTGGTGAACTACGACTGGCCCGGCAATGTCAGGGAGCTGGAGAACGTTGTGGAGAGGGCGGTCGTCCTGTGCACGTCGGACAGGATAGTTCCCGAGAACATAAGGCAGTCAATCATGTGTGCTTCAGGCTCGGATGACTTTGTTAGGGACATCGCTTCGGGCGGCATCGATTTTATGAAGGTCGAGAGGAGTATTATTCTGAGGGCACTTGAGGCCAATAGTTGGAATCAGAGCAGCACCGCGAAGTTCCTCAAGATCAGTCGAAAACAACTTAGGACGAAGATGAGACATCACGGCCTGTTAGCTGAGGCCTCGGCCAGGGGTGATGACGCTAACTGAACGAAGTTCAAGCGGGAGGTGGTATGGACGCATCAAGACTCTTTGTGGCACTTGATACAGATTCTGCGGACGAGGCTCTGTCAATCGTTTACGAGCTGTCGGGAATCGTCTTCTCATTCAAGGTAGGCAGCGCACTTTTCACACTCGCCGGGCGCGATATCGTGGAAACGCTGGTCTCCAATGGGCTGAACGTCTTTTTGGACCTCAAGTTCCACGACATCCCCTCAGTTATCGCAAAGGCCTCCGTCAACCTCAGCCGAATGGGCGTGCGGCTCATGACGTTGCACACGCTTGGGGGCCTTGAGATGATGAGAGCTGCGGCGCAGGCGATCAACGCCAACTGGGACGGCAAGCCTCACAAGCCGCTTCTGTTCGGAGTAACGCTCCTCACGAGCCTAGACCAACGTGCCCTTTCCGAAGAGCTTGCATGTCGGCGATCGCTTGAAGAGCAGGTCATCCACCTCGCCGGACTCGCCAGGGAAGCAGGACTTGACGGTGTTGTTGCCTCGGGACGCGAGCTCGAGGCGCTGAAGAGGGAGTTTGGGACAGAGCTCAAGGTGCTAGTGCCGGGGATCAGACCCGCTGGTGGCAAGGACGACCAAAAGAGAACCATCACACCCGCCCGGGCAGTCGAGATGGGAGCAGATTATCTCGTCGTTGGCAGACCGATCACCAGGGCCCAAGACCGACGTGCGGCCGCCGAAGCGATAATTGCTGAGATGCTGGGTTGAGGTCCGGAGGTCGCATCGAGCGCAGGTGTGCCTCCTGAGTGGGCAGGCTTGGCAGGCTGTTGAGGGGCTTTTGGTGGTGGTTGAGCTGCCGGATACAAGTCTCTCTCTGGGGGTGGAAAAAGTCCGAGAAAAATACTTGACAAGCTGGATCAAGCCCTGCTATGGTAGTAATTTAACATCATCACATTCTTATTACTGAGCGCTGGGAGGGCTGATTAGATGGATAGAGAGCATCTCACAATTTCGGCGGGAGTGCACGCCTTGGGGTGCTACGTGCAGAATCGGTCGAGCATGCCGCTTCCAGGTGACATTCCATGCCGTGGAGGGCCCGGGGACTTCATTGATTGGTAGAAACTGCATTTTTCTCCTCCTTGTAACCCTGGACTCTCGCGAGTTCGGGGTTTTTCTTTTTGACACTACTGGTAAACGGAGGTGATGTTCAATTGGCTGAGAATGGGAAGCCGTCACTAAAGGTCATCTGGCGGCTTCTGAGCCACATCAAGCCCTACAAGTGGAAGGCCCTGCTTCTCTATGGCCTGTTATACGCTGGCCTTGGGGTCAACCTGTTTAGACCGGTCATCGTTGCATGGGCGGTAGACCATGTTACGCGAATGCTTCGCGCGGGTGCCAACGGCACTCGGATAGCTATCTCCAGCCTTTGCCTGAATGCGTCGGCTCGCACGTGCCGAGCTCGCCTCCAACTCAGGCCGAAGCTTACTCTTGGCGCAAGGTAAGGGAGCGGAGGCTCTCCGCCTACTTGATGAAGGACCGGCTGGACTCTATTATCAACATCATGGACGCGAGCGAGACCCTCAAAACCACTTACAGCTACGATGCCTTCGGCCAGCCGACCGCGACGTATCACAGCGGCCAGGTTGACTGCATGTATCGCTTCACCGGCCGGGTCTATGACGGCGCAATGGGCAACTACTTCTACCGCGCCCGCTACTACAACCAATCGTTGGGGCGCTT
>QMNL01000147.1 GCA_003647755.1 Candidatus Coatesiibacteriota bacterium | reverse complement strand
GAACATACCTGACGCCCCGTTTGCCATACCGGCCAGTCGTCCGCGAATAGTCGCAGACAATCGCTACTGTTACGGGCGCCTCAGCTGCCCACATCTGGCCAAGCGAATCTCTGGCCAGCGATGCGCGTGCGTCCCAAGTCGCTACTCTCTTGATGGTGTGTCCAGCAGGCACATAACGCCATAATCCCTTTCTGAGACCCTTTACTGACTTGTCGCCGCAAGCGAAATAGACCTCAATTGGGAAAGTGGCCCCGGCGGAGGGCGCCGCCCGTTTGAAGCCGTCAGCACCAGTGATTCCCTGAGCGGACCAGAGAACCTGCGAGAGCGCCTCAAGCGTTATGGGCGCACTCGAAAAGCGGCGCACCGTCCTCCTGCGCTTGATAGCATCTTCAACGCTGACGGAGCCTTTCAGCTCGGGGGCGGGAAGCTTGACCTCAAGACCCCCAAGCTTCGCTTGCCCGACGCTCCTTGTGGCGCCCGACGCACCGACCGCCTTGCACACGGGCCTAGCTCCGATGACCAGGCTCATCGCCAAAGCACAAGCCAGAAAAAGGCTACCACCGCTTCGCATGCTCTCTCTCCTCTTAACGTCTGAGTTCGATTGCTCTGAATACATACCTAATCTACCTTGCCGTTCACCGAGTATCAAAAGTCTTGCGCAAGCAACAGTGAATATCAGGCCGAGGCCGTTCGTGAACTTCGTGGACAGAATTAATGGTATGAATCGTCCACTAAGGGCACTAAGAGACACGAAGAGGGACAGAGGAGCGAGACAACTATCCCCTTCGTGGCCGTTCGTGGACTTCGTGTTTCTCGCAAGCCATCTGCTCGGTGGGGTATGCGCCATTTTCAATCTGTGAAATCTGCGTAATATGTGGACGCTGTCGTATGCAGGCAAGACAGCCAAGCCGTGGGCAGTTGATGCGGAGGTTTGTCGAGCTGAGCCATCTTTGAAGCTGATTCTTGGTGTGATTTGCTATTGACATTAAATCTACCATAATGGTATATTATGCCCAGAGGTGAAATGTGAAACTGTCAACACGATCAAGGTATGGCCTGAGAGCAATGATTTTCATCGCCCGCAACAGGGAACAAGTGCTCTCCAGCGACGTGATCGCCGAGAACGAAGACGTCTCAAAGAAGTACCTGGACAGAATCTTGATGCGACTGCGAGAGGCGAACCTGTTGCGCAGCGTCAAGGGCCAGGGTGGAGGATATGTTCTGGCAAGACCGGCTGGTGAGATACGAACTGACGAGATAATCGCGGCGTTAGAGGGCAGTCTCTGCCTCGTTGAGTGCGTGGACGATCCATCGGCGTGCGAGAAGTCAGGGGACTGTCGCACACGAAGGGTGTGGTCTCGCCTCGCTGTCGCTGTCAAGGCCAGTTTGCGTGCTATATCGCTCGAGGACCTCGCACATGGTGAAGATGCGTGAGCGTGGTTTCAGAGGGAGTAGCGCCCGGTATCGCTGGGAATGAGTCTGGGCTAGATTCTATCTACAGGGAGTTTGGAAGAAGAGCAGTGACAAGACGAGGCGAGAGCACGGTCATGTTCTCTGGTGGGCTCGATTCCACCACCACTGTCGTGTTGCTTTCGGAAGTGTATGAGAAGTTGCACCTTCTGACGTTCTGCAATGGTTATGGCCACTGTTTCGTGGGCTGGTCAAAGAGGCAGCGGTCTAACCTGGATCGGATATTGGGCATGGACCGTTATGTCCATGTCATTCAGAGCTGTTCGGACCTGTTCGCTCGACTGCTTATAAACACGCTGGCAAAGGACTACCGAACCTACAGATCGAAGTTCATCTGGTGTATGGCCTGCAAGCTAGCGATGCACACCTACACGATAATGTATTGCCTGGAGCACGAGATTCGGCATTCCTCGGACGGGTCATCAGGGCAGACCAGCTACTACGTTGAACAAATGCAGCCGACTCTGAAGGCCATCAAGAACTACTACGGCGAGTTCGGGATCGATTTCTCGACGCCGGTTTACAGGGTCGGCAGCCGGGATGAGGAGATGCGGATACTGGCTCAAAAAGGAATCAAGAAAGTCGGCCTGAGCATCGCCGGTAGGAACCCGGGGACCCAGCCGCTTTGCGTGCCCGGCAACTTGATCTACTTCTTTTCAACGTTTCTGAAGATACACCCGCGATATTCGCAAGACGATGTTCTGCGGTTTATCGAAGAGAAGAGAGGCATTGCTGAGTCCTACATGAGAGAGAAGCTCGGCGAGAAGGGTTTGGAGATGGCCGAGCTGGTTCGGAGACTGAAAGGAGATGGTGGAGCGCAATGGCCTGCTGTGGACTGAGCGGTAAGGGCACGACGTCAACGCTGGGGTTGCTCTTGTTCGTAACCCTTTCGGTGATATTCGGCGGCATAGGTCTTTTGATACTGGGAGCGCTAGGGCTGGTCTCAAGACGGTTTCGATTTTGGGCGGAGACGTTATGGACAGTGCTAGCGGTCTCTGTCCCACGCATGTCCCACGAGCTGCTCAACGACTCTTACTTCTGGCGTCCCGACCTCAAGTGCATCGTCTCGGGCAAGCTATTCAGGCTTTCCCCTGCTTTCTCCGGCATCGTTTTCAAGTATTTCAACCTGATCGCCCTGGGAGTGCTGTTCGGATTCGTGGCTCTTTTGGTAGGCGTGGTTGTTGGGGTAATCAATGGCTCGGGGTAACCAGCCGGGCTCGGCCATTCTAGCGATACTGAGGCGGCAGTAGAAAATGGCGTGCTGCGGCAGCGCAAAGGCGAAGGAGGAGCTGAAAGCTGGCTGGCTTAAATTCACCTTGATAGCAGTTCTTTTCGGCGGCGGAGGGCTCGCATCGATAACCTACCTGGCCTTCGTGCGCAGCTTCAGTTGGTTTCCGCTTTACTGGCGTGTTTTGAGGTTTTTTCTTCTGCTGCCGTTCGCCTGGCTGACAAGCGACAAGCGAAGACCCATAGCCTCGCTCCCCGTGCTCTTATTGTTCTGTCTATTCCTGCTGCTTTACAGTTTCATCGGGCTGTTCCTGTTTTCCGCGGCAGGTCTGTTCTCCAGAACGGCTCGGCATTATCGCCGAGCGTTTTGGGCGGCGCTTTGCCGCTCAATGCCAGCGGTATTCAAGGAGCTGTTATCCGATTCCTACATCTGGCGCCCAGAGCTCAAATGCGTGATTTCGGGGAAGCTGTTTAGGCTTTCTCCGGCGTTTTCGGGCCTTGTTTTCAAGTACTTCAATCTGATCGTGATAGTCGCAATGGTGGGTTTGATAGGCCTCGTTGCTAGAGCATTTTTCAAACTAGCGGGATAGGGAAGATAACGAATATGAGTTTGGATGTGGAGAGAATACGAAAAGAGTTTCCGGCGCTTCATGTCAAGGTCAAGGGGAAACCGGTTGTTTACCTGGACAATGCATGCATGTCGCTCAAGCCCAAGTGTGTCGTAGATGCAATGAACGATTACTATTATTCCTATCCCGGATGTCATGGCAGAACGACATACTACTTCGGGCGGCGCACCACCGAGGAGTTCGACCGGGCAAGGCGACGGCTTGCCGAGTTGATCAACGCGCCGCAGGCCAGGGAGTTGCTCTTCGTCAAGAACACCAGCGAGGGCATCAACCTTGTCTCCCACTCCCTACCGTTTTCGGAGGGCGATGTCGTGGTTACAACCAACGTGGAGCACAATTCTAACCTTCTCCCGTGGCAGGTGCTCAAGCGCAGAAAGGGAGTCGAACACAGGATAGTGCATCTGGCCGATGACCTCACGTTCGACAGAAGTGCCTTTGAGGAGGCGATGTCCAGCGAGGTGAGGCTCGTCAGCGTGGTGCAAACCTCCAACCTCACGGGCGTCTCGGTGCCGGTCAAGGAGATCGCCAAGATCGCACATCGCTATGGCGCGCTGATGATGGTCGATGGAGCGCAATCTGTTGCGCACAGCCGGATTGATGTTCAGGAGTTGGGCATCGATATCCTTGTCTTCTCCGTGCACAAGATGATGGGCCCAACTGGCGTTGGCGTGGTCTGGGCAAAGGAGGAAGTGCTCAACAAAATGGAGCCGTTCATTGTCGGCGGAGAGACAGTCCTGAACACGTTCTATGACAGCTACGTCCCCGCCGGCCTGCCCGACCGATTCGAGGCGGGGTTGCAGAACTATGCTGGGGCCATCGGCGCTGGCGTTGCGGCGGAATACCTGATGGAGCTCGGGCCCGAGGCAGTTCACGAACACGAAGTAACGCTCAATCACATCATGACCGAGAGGCTGGAGGGCATTGATGGGCTTAGGATAATCGGCCCCGACGCTCCGGATCTGCGAGGCGGGATTCTCAACATCTACGTGGATGGGATGAAGTCGCTGGAGATAGCACGCATACTCGATCAGTCGAACAACATCATGGTTCGGGCTGGCTACCTCTGCGTCCACTCGTGGTACAACGCCCGCGACCTGCCGCACTCGGTCCGCGCCTCGGTCTATGTCTATAACACGCCGGGCGAATGCGAGCTATTTGCGGACGTTCTGACCAAGCTACTCAAGCACTACCGGTAGGTGGCTCTCGGTGTCTCCATGGTGGAAGGATGAAGGATGAAGGATGAAAGAATAGCCAGAAGGCCTGCGGTGTCGTTGATGTATTCGGGTGGCCTGGACTCAACGGTAACTGCACTGACGCTTGCGGGACAGTATGACATGGTTCATTTACTCACTTACGACCGGGGCTATGGCCATTGGTTTGTGGGCCGCTCGCGTGTGCGCATCCCGCAGCTGGAAAAGCACCTCGGCAGGCACGTCTTCACCCAGTTTCGTGCAGACGTAAGAGGCCTTTTCAAGAGGATCGTTCTGGACAGCTTCGTTTCGGACTTCAGGAAATACAAGGCGTTATTCATCGTCTGTGTGGGCTGCAAGATGGCGATGCACGCCCGCTCAGTGATATACAACCTCGAACATGGAATCCCCTTCGTGTCTGACGGGGCCTCCGAGACGACGGCCTGGATGCCAGACCAGATGCCAGTCACGCTGGCCGAATACAAACAGCTTCACGACGACTACGGCCTGACCTACTCCAATCCCGTCTATCACTTCGGGACCAGAGAAAAGGCTCGTGAGACGCTGCGCGAGGCTGGCCTCTCGATGGGACACCGCATCGCGGATCGAGACTTCGGAACACAGCCCATCTGCCTCTTTGGGGACGTTATCACGATAGTGCGCGAGGTGGTGAAGGTAGGGCTTCCCCTGAAGGAGGATAGCATCGTGGATTTCATGCGCGCCAAGCGGCCGATTCTGGACACTTACATCCGTAACTATTTCGTCCGGAAGGGCATTGATATAGAGGTGCTGAAGGAGAGGGTGCGCAGGACGATGCAGTCCGACGAAGCTGTGCCCGGACTCCAGACGACGTGAACATCACGGGAGGAAGCGAACTGTGAGAGAGAAGATATTTGGCCCTGCCGACGAGAAGGAGATAACACGAGCGATCGTCTCGGAGTTTGCCCGGCAGTTTGAGGAGT
>QMNL01000146.1 GCA_003647755.1 Candidatus Coatesiibacteriota bacterium | reverse complement strand
GCCCCGTCCCCACCGCGATTCTGCGTAACGTAGTCGGCCGCCTCCCTCACCTCAGGCGCCGCGTCCGCCACCGCAACTGACACGCCAACTTTGGCCATGATTGATAGGTCCAAAAGGTCATCTCCAACGAAGGCAGCCTCCTCCGGCAGGAGATTTTGTTGTTTCAGTATGTCGTTCAGACTGGCAACCTTGTTCTCAACATTCCGGTGGACGATCGAGATGTGCAGGTCCCGCGCACGGTGCGCCACGGCATTGTTCCTCTTGCCGGTGATTATCCCCGTCTGAATGCCTCCGAGCGACAGATACCTGATCCCGCTGCCATCCCGAACGTCAAATCGCATGGTTATCTCTCCGCTGTTGCTGAAATACAGCTTACCGTTTGTCATAACGCCGTCAGCATCCAACAGCAGGATCTTGACCCTGCGCAGCTTCTCGGCCAGCTCCTTAGAAACCATATCGCCTAGAGCGTAAGCCCCTGCCAATAACTCCCTGACTACTCAGACCGCAATCCATACTCCCACGAATGATATGGACCTGGCCCCTTTGTGTCAACCGCCCCATCCCCCCAATAGATTCTTGGCAAGGCAGATGGTGGGATGAACACGCTTTGCCGCTGCGCAGAGGCTATGAGTTCGGCAGGCATCGGTCTGTAAGTTACACCCGTTGGGTGACTTTGGAGTGCGGCGGCTTGACACCGCGCTCGAACAGGCGGTTTCATCGATTTGGATGTGGTGGGGCCTCTCGGAAACGGTGGCTTGACGCCGCGCCCCAATAGACAGCTTCACCTTTTTCCGTAAGGCGATTGCTGCAGCGATGATTGACATAGGACCGGTGTCGCGTGAAGCCGCGACGAGAAAAAGCGGCGTCGAGCCGCTGCACTCCAGAGGGCTAGAACCAGCTGCGTCAATCTGATTATTGGGGACCACTCCGCCATTGTTTGTGTTATGGCTGGGAAAAACGCGGGTCCGCCTCTCGGTGAAAGGTAGGCTTACGCCTCACAAAACGAAACTGCCGCTCCGGCAGGTGCACGGAGCGGCAGCTACTCTCATCCGAATTAAAAACTGTGTGCAGACGCTAAGGGCTATTCTGTAATAGTTATCTTGATCCAATAAGGTTCTGAATCCCGACCATTAACATCCTCTGCCCAGAAATAGAACTTCCACGGGCGGTCCGGATTGGACTTGGTCTTGGGGTCGAGCCTGGTGTCCCTTCGTATCGTGAAGATGCCGTCGCCAGCCGTCTCGTCCGGGCCATTGGCCATGCCGGGGCCGTTGTCCGAGAACTCACCGGTGAAACCTATCCCGTAATAGACCTCGCCGGGCAGGTAGCTGTCCCGGGCTAGGCTGCCATTGATCGGCCCGACTGTGTGTTCCCAACCGGGGAACTCATCCATGTAGTCCTGAACCTTACGTTGATAATCCTCGTTCCCAAAGTCCGGATCCTGAAAGCCTCCGGAGACCTTCGCGATAAGCTTGCTTCCGGCCGGGTCATCCGACGTAGCCTTAGGATGATGGACGCTCACCTCAAACACGACAGGTTCAATCACACTCTTCGACAGGACGTAAGGCTCGTGAAGTATCGTCTCACCTTGTTTGACCGTTACACCGAGAATCTGCGGCCGGTAATCATCGGGGTCGCTGGCCTCCTCCCTCTGGTTACAGGACAGGATCGCCAAAGCCGATGCCAAGACAAACAATACAAATAAACTTAAAGCGACGCTCTTCATTTCCCTAAAGGCTCCCTTCAATTGGTGTAATAGCCACGCCTTGTATCAATAAAGTTTCCACAGCGAATAACCAGAATGTTAGTGCCCCTTACACTCAAGTCAAGAGTTTTTCTTGAGAGGAGTTTTCCTAATCGTGCCCGGGCCTGCTCAACTGAAGGCGTCCTTCCTGCATCCCCGTAAGGGGATGAGCGTGAGTAGCCGTAGGCTTGGCCGAAGGCCCAAGGCTACGGAGCGAGGGCAGGAGAAAACTCATGAGCCCCGTCGGGGCTGAACATAGGCTGTTCGACGCCTTCATGGTCGCGATCATACCGACGTGAACAGATTCCGTAGGAAATGCACCTACCACTATATTGTGGCCTCCCTTGCGTGGAGCTGAAACACGCCATTGCGTCAATCCTAGTTCACTCTCTTCTCGTCAAAAGCCAACACATACAGCCAGCAACCCGGCAAATCAGCGGACTGTTTTGGGGGAGCTCTTCTTTTTCTTGTGCTTTCTCTCAACGAAACAGCCCATAGCCCTGAACTTTTTGAACCGTCTGTCGAGCAGCTCGTCAAGACCCAGGCCGCAGATCTCATCAAGACTGGACTGGATACTGTCGGCGAGAATCGAGGCAGCGAGCGCAGGGTCCCGATGTGCTCCGCCAACTGGCTCCTTGACGATTTCGTCTATTATGCCAAGTCTCTTCAACTCGACCGATGTTATCTTCAGCGCCTCGGCCGCCTCGGGGCCTCGCTTGCCGTCCCGAAACAGTATGGCCGCACAGCCCTCCGGCGGGATTACCGAGTATATCGCGTTCTCCTGCATTAGGATCCTGTCTCCCACGCCGATCCCAAGAGCTCCACCACTGCCTCCTTCACCCGTCACCACCACCAATATCGGTGTCTTGAGAATCGACATCTCGTATAAGTTGCGGGCGATCGCCTCGGCCTGTCCCCGTTCCTCGGCCCCTATGCCCGGATACGCGGCTGGCGTGTCAACAAAGCAGACCACGGGTTTCTTGAACTTCTCCGCAAGCTTCATCGCCCGCAGGGCCTTCCTATAACCTTCTGGATTGGACATCCCGAAGTTACGAAATATCCGCTCATTCACGTCTCTGCCCTTCTGCTGCCCAACAATCACAACTTTTCTGCCTCTGAAAACCGCCAAACCCGCCACTACTGCTGGATCGTCCCGGAAATACCTATCCCCGTGCAGCTCGACGAACTTGCTGGTTATCTGCGAGATGTAGTCAAGCGTGTAAGGCCGGTCCTTGTGCCTCGCAAGCCGCGTCCGCTGCCAGGCAGAAAGGTTCGAGAACGTCTCGGTGTATAGCCTTTTGAGTTTCTTGTGGTAGGCCTGTATGCGGTCCCTGTATTGCGGGTCCCCTGCCTGCTTGAGCTCCGCTATTGCCTCCTCAAGCTCAATGATCGGACGCTCGAAATCGAGGATTTCCCTTGGCATGAACCCTTACCAGCAATCATTACTCAACTGACTGCGCCAATAATCTCAAAGCCGAGCTAAGCCGGACAGGATTAATGCTGAAGTCCCCCCGCTACGGCAGAGGGCTCTTCCCTCCACCAATTCCACAAGCAGACAACGAGAAAACCGATTGAGGCGCAGCCAAAACGCAACCCAAAGGCCGCAAACTAGTAGTTGATATTTACAATAGTCCAATCAAACGAATACCACATGTCCTGATTGTAAACCGCCTCGCCCGGCACCTGCAAGACCGATGCAAACAGAAGACCCGTCCGAGACCATCCTAAGACTCCGGGACAGTGATAGGCGAGTATCCGTTTGGGCCCTGGCGTCTTCCGTGTGAGATAGATGCTTGGGCAAAGAGGTGTTGGGATAAGAGTTGGAGTTGCCCCGCCTAGGTAGAATATCTGGCCCTGATAGATAGCGGCGACATACAGATCGGCCTGCACGTCCTTTGGTCCCAGGTTTCGCACGTTAGCATAAATCGTGAACGAATCGTCCGTGACCATCCGAGGGGCATAATTGGTCGAGGTTACGGTAACCTCCGGCCCAAATGGGCTATTGACCACGAAGTCCTTGTAGCACGTAACTGGATAGCTCGCATTGTCAGCGTAGTCGACGCCGGGCGCTATGCTGGCGTCAACGGTGAGCCTGAACGTGATCGGAGACGCGTCGTATTCAACCGCCCTGAACTCGAAATCCCTATCAGGTGTTACTTCGCCGCAAGAGGGGATGAGTTTGAGGTCATCAACGTCCTTGTATGAGAACGAGTCGCCGCGGGGCAGATAGCTGAAATGCTGGTCATCCGATAGGCTTAGGGTGCCATCCAAAAGTTCGTAGTTGCTCATAAAGGTAACTCGGGCCTCAATGATCTCACCACTCTCAATCATCTTGTTGTGAGTGTGTGGAACGGTGGCCGAGGCGCCCTGGTTATCGTCGTCTATGGCGAAGTTCACTACTGTCAGGCTAGGCGGTGTGCAGATGCCAACGTTAACCGTTTGCTCCCACGAGTAGCCAAACGTGTCTGAAACAACGACGAGAAACTCCCCATTAACAACTGGCCCCTTTGCCGAATCGCATCCAAAATACACAGGAGCGGCCGTGAAACTGAACGGCACATAGACGCTTCCCATCGGGGGCAGGTTATTGATGTGGGTTACCGCACCGACATCAACGCTTTCGACGTTCGCCTTCGGGATAATGCGAACCGTCAGATCAAGCGCCTCGACATTTCTGTCGGTATTGACCATTTTGAACTGGCAGTTCACCTTCTCTCCACTGTCGATCAAACCGTTGTGATTCGGCGTGTCGTCTCTGAGGAAATACGGCCCAATCGGGGAGACCTCGACAGGGCCCGCTACCTGCGCCTCGATCTCGATCTTGCCGTCTTGGTTTGGGGGAGGCGCCACCGTCCCTGCGTTGGACAGGAACGAGATCGCAAAATCCGTGTAAAGCCCCGGCTCCAGCGAGGTGCGGTCGAGAGAGACCCCTACGGTTCCAGACTGCCATGGGTCAAGCCAAAACCCGTATGTGGACAGAGCAATGACCTCTGTGTTAGGCCACAAAGATATCTTCAAGGGCTTGCTCGACATGTTTTTCACGGTTAGCTGCTTATGGAAAATGAAAGTCTGAAAGTCGAACGACGCGGGGGTGATCAAAACCTTAACGTCAGGATCGGCAGTTGGGTCGATCGGCGTTAGGGCCACAACGTTGGAGAAGTTGCTCTCCTCGGCTGTTAGGTCAAACTGCGAGGGCTCGGCCTTTATCCTGTAGTAAAGGGTCTGCATCTCCTCCGATATGGATGTATCCCGAAAGACATAATGCGAGGCTGCCGGAATACGATACAACTGCCAGGACGGGTCCACGTCAAAATCGGGCGAGGAATCCCTCTCTATGAGATAGTTATAGGCGCCTGGGACACCATCCCAGCTAAGCTCAGTCTGCATCCCTTCGGGCATAACGCGACCATGCAGGACTGGGGTGGCCAATCGCTGCTGAACTTCACTGGCATACATGACGCTCGTCGAGAACAGTATGAGCAAAACAGCCACAGCGCAACAAATCGCACCTCGAGGCATCTGACTCCTCCTAGAGTAAGAATATAACCTATCACAGAAACGAAATTGACCTAAACTATAATGATACACCACTTGACTGTCAACCGCAGTGTTTTCCCAGAGGAGTTTCCCCAATCGTGCCCGAGCCTGCTCAACTGAAGCGTTCTTCCTGCATCCCCGTAAGGGGATGAACGTGAGTAGCCGTAGGTGCAACCTACGGATCAACGCCAAAGAACAAAAGGAAAACAGCCCTGAAAGGGCTGAACATAGCCCT
>QMNL01000145.1 GCA_003647755.1 Candidatus Coatesiibacteriota bacterium | reverse complement strand
GGGACGCCTGCTAATAGGTGGTGGGCGATACTGGATTTGAACCAGTGACCCCCGCCGTGTGAAGGCGGTGCTCTACCCCTGAGCCAATCGCCCACCTGATAAGACTACTATATCAAACAGTTACGAAAGTCAAAACCCAAGCCTTGCGGTCCGCGGAAGTGGATTCAGATGTAGTAATCCGTCGCGATTCTGACGGATGTCTGAGGACATAAACACAACATCATGGGGTGTTCAGATTTCTCCACAACATATTGTCTTAATGTGCCTCAGTAAATTGACGAGGGGTTGGCCACGCTTTGTGAGTGATGTGTTGGCTTAGATTGGGCTGTATATGATGGATTTGGTGTGAGGCGTGTTGGTGTTGGTGGGTATTTGTGGTTGAGGAGGGAGATTCTGTTGTGATTCTTGGTTGATCTGTCGTATTCTCAGAAATGGAGGGCGTAATTGGGACTTAATTGGGAATATTATTGTGCATCCAAAGCAGGCTAAACATTGCACCTTTTTACATTTATTCTTCCTAATGTCATATCATCTGCGTATATTAGCGGGAAAAATCTGTTGACAAGGGATGTTTTATGGTATCTAATCCCATTAGTAGAATTGAATCCTTGGGAATGTGCACTACACCAGGCGCCCAGAAATGGTAATTAGGCGTCTCAAAGGAGTTTTATAGATGCCTAGAAAGAGCTCGCGCGACACGGGAGGAGAATCACTAACCTTCGGTCAGGGGATGAGGCGAGTCCAGATCGATGGCAAGGGCCGCATCACTATACCTGCACGTTACCGTTCGATCTTCGAGGACGAGTTGCGTGGTGATTGGGTCGTCTATTTGGTTGCGGACAAGACGAGAATAGACGTGCTTCCGAGAGAGAGATATGAGGCCAAATATCGTCGGTTCATGCGTGAGGACAGTTCGGACCCGGAGGACGTGAGTGCGAGACGGAGGTTCATGGTTGGGACTGAGATCAAGGGTCTTGACCAGGAGGGGCGGCTAACCCTGTCGAAGGAGATGCAGAAGATGACGGGGATAGGTTTTCAGGCCGTGCTGATCTGGATGCGGGGCTGGCTGGAGATATGGTCTGACACCAAGTTTGACGCCTGGCTTTCAGCGGCGCCTTCAATGGATGATTACGAGAGGCGAATCTGCGAGACACAGAGGTCGCACTCTTCTGCACCGGGGGGAGCACCTGCTTCTGGTCAGAGCGAGACAGAGAACGAATCTGACCAGTAGCAGAGGCTGTTGCTTTCATTCCCAGAGGGGATAAATGAGGGAGCCCTTGGGAGATAGTCATTGTCCAGTCCTGGTCGATGAGGTTTTGGAGAACCTCCGGCTGACAACAGACAATGGTGTCTTCGTAGATGCAACGGTAGGCCTGGGCGGCCATGCGGAGGCTGTTCTCGAGCGCTTTCCCTCTGCCTCAGTTGTGGGGATTGATATCGACAGCGAGGCACTTGAGCTTTGTAAGCGGCGCCTCGAGCGTTATGGAGAGAGATTCATGGCGATTAGGGGTTCCTACGGGGATATGGGCGATGTTCTTTCTGGGGCTGGTATCGGGACTGTGGACTCAATTCTGATTGACACCGGGCTGTCCAGTTACGACATTGGGACGGCTGAGCGTGGTTTCAGTTTCATGCTTGACGGCCCACTTGACATGCGTTACAGCCGCAGCTCGCAGGTCGCATCGGCACGGGCTCTCATCAATCGTCAAAACGCACGAGAGCTTCGCAAGATACTCCGTGATTTCGGCGAGGTCCCATTCGCAGGCCGAGTGGCTGCCGCTATTGTTGAGGCGCGAAAGAAGAGAGGGATTAGGACCACCGGGGAGCTCGCCGCGGTCGTGAGGCGCTCGATCGGGCACCGGCTGGGGCACCGCAGGATTGAGAGTTTCCTTGCGAAGGTGTTTCAGGCGTTCCGTATCGCGGTCAACCGGGAGCTGGAGGTGCTCGATGCGGGGTTGCGGCAGAGCATTGCCTCGCTTGCAAAGGGTGGTCGGCTGTTGGTGATTTGTTATGAATCGCTCAGCCACAGGTTGACCAAACAGGTCTTCCGTGAGCACGAGGGGGGGCGAATTAGCCCGGAGGATGTCGCCGTAAGTGGGGACGGGCAAAGTGTGGAGATTCGGATAGTCAACAGGCGGGCGATTAGAGCATCTGCGTCCGAGGTTGCCAGGAACATTCGGAGCCGGAGTGCGGGGCTTAGGATAGCGGAGCGTCTTTAGGTGCGAGTCAAGGCCGGATTTAACGATACGATGTTTTACTTGCTTACGATCGGCATTCTTCTTGTGAGCGCTCTTTTCTACCTCTGCCAGAGCTTCCGCATCATGAATCTCAAGTGGGAGATATCTGGCCTGAAGACCCAGTATCAAAGCCTCTCGCGGCGCGGGGACGGTCTGAAGGCGAAGCTCGCTGGATTGGGCGATCTTTCGAAGTTGGAGAAGAGGGCTGCACGGCATGGCTTCGTTGATCCCAAGCCCAGCGAGATGTTGATTTTACGCAAAAAAGACTTGAACAATGGGGCGAAGAGGGTTGTTGGTCATAAACGGTAGCAGGGGACGCGGGCCGAAAGCGGGGCAGATAGTTGATAGTCGTCGGCCCAGGAAGCTCAATTCGCAGGCGTTGCGGATGCTGGCCGTGCTGCTCGTGTTCATTCTGCTTGCGGGTCTTGGTGTGTTCAGGCTCCTTTGGATTCAGGTGTTGAAGCACGGCGATTACAGGAGAATCGCCGAGTCGCTGCACACGAGAAGGTTGGTTCTTCCGGCGAAGCGGGGGAAGATCCTTGACTGTCGGCTCCGGACGCTTGCGGGGAGCCGTGAGACTATGTCCTTTTGGGCATACGCGCGGGGTTTGACGGAGGATGATAAGAGAACCGGCTCGAGGCAGCTAATGGGCTTTCCAGGTATTTCAAAGGAGGTTCTGGATGAGGCGTTTGGCCCCAGGCCGCGGCTAGTTTGGCTGCGTCGCTTCTGTGACGAGGATACAGCTGTGCGGCTCGAGGAGCTTCACGTGCCCGGCGTCGGCCGAACAGTTGAGCACAGGCGTTATTACACTTGTGACTGGGTGAGTAACATCGTTGGCTTCGTCAACGCTTCTGGCAGCGCCATTGAGGGTGTGGAGCACAAGTTTGACAAGCTGCTGTCGGGGGTCCCCGGCACGGTGGTGATAAACCCCTACGTGCGCTTGGAGGGTGCGCCTCTGACACAAGGGGTCCTGAGGCCTCCCGTAAACGGCCACAATATCGTTCTCACGATCGACAGCGACATCCAATACATTCTTTACAGCCGTCTTCGCGAGGCCTGCCAGCTCTGGAACGCGCCGCTTGCCCTTGGGGTTATCATGGACCCTAAGACGGGCGCGATACTGGGGATGGCGACTTACCCAAGTTACTCCTCATCTCATTACAGACAGAGCTATACCGCTGATAACTTGAAACACATCCCGGCTTATCTGTCAAACCTTCGTCAGCCCGGAGGCCTTTACAAGGCTCGTTGCCTCACCGACCTCTTTGAGCCTGGCTCCCTCTTCAAGGTATTTGCGGTAGCTGCTGCGCTGGATATGAACAAAGTGAGGCCACACGAGGCCTTTTTCTGCGAGAACGGTTCGTTCAAGGTGGGGAAATCCACTATCTCCGACTGGCACCCATTTGGCGAGCTGACCGTGGAGGATATTCTTGCCAAATCGAGCAACATTGGGATGTCCAAGATCGGGATGCGGCTCGGGCCTCGGCTGCTGTATGAGTACCTGATGCGTTTTGGGTTCCTGAACAAGCCAGGGGTGGGCCTTTTTGCTGAACCGACTCCACAGATCAAGCCGCTATCGCAGTGGGACGACGAATACACGTGTTTCGTGTCGTTTGGGCAGGGGCTGTCCGTGTCAGCGGTCTCCCTCGTCTCCGCCGTCTCCGCGATCGCCAATGACGGGATGCTCATGCAGCCCTACTTGGTGGCGGCCGTGCAGGATTCCACCGGCAACATCATCTATCAGACTCATCCGAGGGTTATCAGAAGAGTCATTAGGGCAAGCACGGCGAGGACTGTCGTGAGCATGATGCGAAGGGTCGTAACTCAGGGCTCGGGACACAGGGCAGCTGTTGACGGGATATCCGTCTGTGGCAAGACGGGCACCGCGCAGGTCTTCGACTACCAGACAGGGCACTACTCTCACGAAGACCTCATCACCTCCTTCATAGGTTTTGCGCCGGCTGAAGACCCGCAAATTGCGCTACTCATAAGTGTCTTCAGTCCGCGACACGCACAGCGAGAGATATGGGGAAGCACTGTTGCTGCCCCCATTTTCTCCGCTGTTGCAGGCCACGTCCTTGCCTACCTCGAGTCCAGAAAATCGCCGTTTCTTCGGATGGCCAAGAACAAGCGATTGGAGGCGGCAGAAAGTTGAGGCTCAGTGAGGTCTTGAGATCTGTCGTAGTCCGGGCCACGAAGGGCGAGATGAGTGGGGAAGTAATGGATATATGCTCTTCGTCAAAGAGCGCCTCACCTTCCACGGCTTTCTTTGCCATTAGGGGCTTCACAAAAGATGGACATGACTTCATTGCCGATGCGATCAGCAGAGGCGCCGCGGCAGTTGTGCTTGACAGAGAGGACCTGTTTGAGCGACTCGGCTCGAGTGGTTCTGAAGGCTGCCCACCGCTTGTTCTCGTAGAAGATGCGCGCCGCGCTCTTGCCGTCGCCGCATCAAATCTGAACGGTAACCCCAGCGAGCAGATGAAGCTCGTTGGCATAGTGGGCACGAACGGCAAGACCAGTGTCTCGTACCTTCTGGAGTCGGTCCTCGGGATGCGGGGCAAGGTCGGCGTAATTGGCACGATCAGTTATCGCTACCCTGGCAGGGAAGACACCGCCTCGCTCACGACGCCGGAGCCGGTCCAGCTCCAGCGATTGCTGTCTGAGATGCACAGGCAAGGCGTTGAGACCGTTATTCTGGAGACCTCGTCGCACGGTCTCGTGCAGGGGCGAGTGGACGGGTGCAGCTTCGCCCTCGGGATATTCACGAACATCACGCCAGAACACCTGGACTTTCACGGCACCTTCGAGAACTACCTGGCCGCCAAGCTCAGCTTCTTCGAGCATCATCTTGATCCCACCAGGACGCCCGAAGCAATCGCTGTGATAAACCTTGACGACGAGTATTCAGCGCGATTCCTGGCCGCATCCAGCGTGAAGACCATAACCTACTCCCTCGAGAAGGACACCGCCGACTTCTTTGCCAGGCAAATACGGCTTGCCCGGGGTGGCACGGATTTCGAGGTCCAGACCCCGGACGGCACGCTTTGCATCAAGACCGCCCTCATCGGGGCGCATTCGGTCCAAAACTGCCTCGCCGCGATCGCAGCGTCGGCAGCCCTTGGGGCAAGCCCAGAGCAGATAGTCTCGGGCATCTCATCCCTCAAGGGGGTCCCGGGACGGTTCGAGAGGGTCTCCTGCGGACGGGATTTGCTTGTGGTGGTAGATTTCGCGGACGACCCGGATGCGATCGCCAAGACGCTGGAAACGGCGCGGCAGCTTGTGCGCG
>QMNL01000144.1 GCA_003647755.1 Candidatus Coatesiibacteriota bacterium | reverse complement strand
CCTCTGCGTTCAGGCGGCGCTGTCACTTCAAAATGCCCAACATGTCGCCAACCTGTCTGCTCTTTCGAGGCGGAATCAGGACCTGGTCGAGGTGTTGGAGAGGCGGTTGCAGGACCTTCAGGAACTCAAGATGATCTCGATGCAGAACCTCGCGCGCGGCATTGCGCATGAAATCAATAATATGCTCGCGAAGATCAAGGGTGGTGCGCAATCACTTGAGCAGAGCGTCGAGGAGCTGAGGGATGCCCTGAGCGCTATCCTAAGGGACGGGGAGGTTGACGCGGAGGAGCTCAGCTATCTCGTTGAGGAGGGTCTTCCGGCAACTCTTGGTGGAATCCTGGAGGGGAGCGAGGGGATCGCCGAGATAGTGAAGAGGATAAGGGGGTTCGTGAGGCTTGACCAGGGGCCGGTTCAGTTCACCGACCTCAACGAGGATATGGAGAACGTCATCAAAGTCTGTTCTAGCGACATTAAGGAGGCGGGTGTTACGGTCCAGAAGCGGTTTGGTGCGCTTCCGAGGGTGGAGTGCAGGCCGTCCGAGATCAACATGGTGCTCCGCGAGCTTTTGCGCAACGCTATCTACTACGCCAGCAGAGGCGATGAGTCGCCTGCATCAGGGCGCGTGCTTGTCCGCACGGACGTTGTTGATGAGGGCAGCTACGTTGAGATGTCGATCCTTGACAACGGTCCCGGGATACCGAGAGAGGCTTGGAAGCATATATTTGACCTTTTTTACACGACGAAGCCGGAGGGTTCGGGATATGGTCTTGGCCTTTCCGAGTGCTACGCAGTGGTCAAGAGAAATGGGGGGACGTTGTCGGTTGAGGAGCTTCTGGAAGAGGACGCCGCGGATTACAGGACGAGGGTGGTGCTGCGACTCCCGACACGGCGGGAGTGATTGTCCATCTTGTGGCAGGGCGCTGCTTGCGCTGGTGATTTCAGATTGCCACTTTCAGCGTATAGAGCCTGAACGTTTGTTGACGTTCGAAGCCTGAAGAGTAGTATCAGTTTGAGAACCGTGTCGTTTGAAACCGTATGGGGATTATCGTGACCGTTGAAGGCCAAACCAGGGAAGCCGAAGAGCTGAATCGGCTGCGCAAGGAAGTGGCGCGGCTGGAGGAGCTGATTGAGATAAACCAGCGACTGCATAGCTGTCTGGGCGTTGACGAGGTTCTTCAGACCATTGTCGATGTGGCGACGCGTTCGCTCGAGGCAGAGCGAAGCACGCTCTATGTGGTGGACGAGGCAGAGGGCGAGATATGGTCCCGCATCGCTCAGGGGGATGACGTGGGGGAGATCAGGCTGAAGATAGGAGAGGGGATAGCGGGCCACGTTGCGAAGACCGGGGAGACGGTTCGGATTTCAGACGCACACACTGACGAGCGGTTCAACCCGAGGGTTGACGCGAAGACAGGATTTAGGACGCGGTCGATGCTCTGCATGCCGCTTCAACTTTCAGATGGCAAGCGGGTGGGTGTGCTTCAGGTCATGAACAAGCGTGATGGGCCTTTTACTGATGAGGATGTGAAGCATCTTGGGGTCCTGAGCGTTCAGGCCGCGCTCTCGCTACAGAACGCGCAGTTCATTGCGCGGCTTTCATCGCTTTCTGAGCAGAACAGGCGGCTGGTGGAGATGCTGGAGCAACGTTTGCAGGACCTTCAGGAGAGGAAGATGGTGTCGATGAAGCACCTCGCCAGGGGCATTGCGCACGAGGTGAACAACCAGCTCGCCAAGGTCAAGGGCGGAGCGGAATCTCTGCCCGAGGACATCGGTGAGCTCCGAAAGATGACCGCTGCGCTCCTTCGCGGCGACGAGGTTGACACCGACGAGCTGCGCTACCTGCTGGACGAGGGCATCCGGCTCTCTGTGGACGGCATCCTCGAGGGCACGGCTGGCATCGAGGAGATAGTGCACAGGATACGCAATTTCGTGAGGCTGGATCAGGAGCCGGTTCAATTCACCAACCTGAATAGCGACGTTGAGATGGTCATCAAGATGTGCGCAACCGACATTGAGGATGCTGATGTTTCGGTCAAGAGCGAGCTCGGGGAGCTGCCCGACGTTGAGTGCAGGCCGCGGGAGATCAACATATTGTTGAGAGAGCTGCTGTGGAATGCGATCTATTATGCGAGCGAGGGCAAGGCGAAGGATGTGTCTCGACTTGTGCTGGTCAAGACAACGGCTGCCAGTGACAAAGAATCCGTGATGGTATCGTTTTTGGACAATGGCCCAGGAATTCCAAGGCAGTCCCGTGAGCACATCTTCGATCTCTTCTATACTACCAAACCCGAGGGCTTCGGTACGGGCCTGGGGCTTTCCGAATGTTACGCCATCGCCACGAGAAACGGGGGCAGTCTCGTTGTGGAGGATCCGGGCCCTGAAGAGTCGCAGTTCTCGACGAAGATCACGTTGCGCCTCCCCGTGAGGATTCGGTGAGCTCCGTGCGTGGAAAGCCAACTCCTAAAGCTGCAACTGAAGACCATGTACGCGGTCGAATGAACCGAAAATGTGAATCACCTTCGCCGTTGCAGTGCGTTGCAAGCGTGGCAGACGGCGCCGCACGCCTTCGCTGGGCCTTGAGGCTTTTGCTCCTGAGCCTCGTCGCAATCGTGCTCGCCCCTGCCACGACGGTTGCCGGGACGCCGCAGGTCGTCAAGTCCGTCGCCAAGGATAGGCTGGAGATGGGGCTCACGATTTATGCGGACCGGGCGCTCGTGTCCGAGACGAGGCGGGTTGAGCTGCCAAGGGGGAGGTCGGTCTTGGTTTTTGCGGACGTGCCGGAGACAATCGACGCGACCTCGGTTCAGCTTTTGTCGGTGGGGCGTGAAGGGTCCTTGAGGGTCATTGAGCAGAATTACAAGCAGGCGGGCATAACCACTGATAATTTGCTTAGAGGCTCGGTTGGCAAGAATGTGGTTTTGATAGACAAGGAGCGGAGGACGAAAGCCCGTTTACTTGCGCCTGGGATATACGAGGTCGAGGGCCAGGTGCTCATTGGCCGTAAGGGTCCTGTTCTTCTCCCTGCTGTTCCGAAAGGCCTTTCCGAAAGGCCGGTGCTGTCATGTGTTATCGAGGCGAAGCGTCAGGGGAAGCGAACTGTACAGCTGACCTACCTTGCATCCGGCCTCTCCTGGAAAGGCTTTTACACGGCGACGGTTGGCGAGGACGAGACCTCGATGTCGCTGCAAGGGCTGATCTCCATAGCGAACACGAGCGGCGCCTCGTATCGGGATGCGAGGGTCAGCGTCGTAGCGGGTTCTGTGAATCTGAGCCGGGACAAGTTCCCTCGGCCGGAGATGCGGGCTATGAAGATGGCTGCAGCGCCCATGCCAGGCGCCCAGATCGCTCCGCAGCAGGCATTCGAATATCACGTCTATGCCCTTCCGGAGCCAGTTACGCTCGAGCGCGGTCAGCAGAAGCAGGTTGGATTCGTTTCAGCTGACAGGTGTCGATTATCAAAGAGATACCAGTTCGACTGGTCTTATCATTCCGGCCGCGGTGAGCCTGAGAGGCAATCGGCGAAGATCGTCCTGCGAATCGACAACAATGAGAAGTCCGGGCTTGGCATGCCTCTTCCGCAAGGCAAGGTTCGAGTGTACCAGAGACTGAAGGGCCAGCTACTTCTCATTGGTGAGGATAGCATCGGCAACGTGCCTAAGGGCGAGAAGTTCGAGCTTATGGTGGGCAGGGCGTTTGATGTGGTGGCCGAGCAGAAGCGGACAAGTTATCGCTCTCTTGGGCGAGAGGGCGAGGAAGCCTCGTTTGCGGTTTCCGTTTCCAACCGCAAGAAGAAGCCGATCACGGTCATCGTGGGAGAGAGGATACCGGGAGACTGGAAGATGCTCGAGGCGACCGCCGATTATGAGCGGGTAAGGGCCAACCGGGTCGAGTTCAAGCTCGCAGTCGGGGCGAACGAGAAGAAGAGGATACAGTTTTCAGTTAGGATTATCAGGCGCTATTAACGAGGTCGAATGGTTCAGGGGCTTTCAATGCAGGTGGTAGTTCTCATAAGAGGGCGATGGAGAGAATGAAGCGATTACAGGCACTTATCTCATTATGGTTAATCCTGGTCGGCAGCGTTCTTTTGGCCAGCGCCGCCAGCACCCAGTCGCCAACCAGCGCCACTGTCGCGTCGGTTGCGACGGCCGGGTCTGCAGGGACGACCACGCCGGCCGTGAGTAAACCACCCATTGTCGTTGTCTTGACCGTGTCGGACACGATCAATCCCGCCACGGCTGCTTATATCAACAGGGGCATCGACAAGGCAAAGAAGCGAGGCGCCGAATGCGTCGTCATCATGTTGGATACCCCCGGTGGCGGCCTCGACCCGACAAAGGATATAATCAAGCACATCCTGGCAAGCAGCGTGCCCGTAGTTGTTTTCGTGGCGCCTCAAGGAGCTCGAGCGGCGTCGGCAGGCAGCATAATCCTTCTTGCCTCGCACGTCGCAGTAATGAGCCCCGGCACGAACATGGGAGCCGCCCATCCCGTCGCGGGCGGCGGCCAAAAGATGGGAAAGACCATGGCCAAGAAGGTTGAGAACGATCTCGCCGCCTACGCTAGGAGCCTCGCCGAAAAAAGAGGCAGGAACATCAAATGGGCCGAACAATCGATCAGGGAATCCAAATCGATAACCGAGAGCGAGGCAATGAAGAAGAACATGATCGACCTCGTTGCCAACGATCTTGGCGACTTATTGCAGAAGTTGGATGGCCACAAGGTCAAATTGGACACGGGTAAGACGGTCGTTCTACACACAAAGGGCGCCGTGGCGGAGCGCTTCGAGCCTTCATGGCGGGACAGAGTGCTCAGCACCATCGCAAATCCCAACATCGCCTATATCCTGCTGATGATTGGCATCTACGGCATCATGTTCGAGCTGATGCATCCTGGGGCGATATACCCAGGCGTGATTGGCGCGATCTGCCTCATCACTGCCTTCTTCGCGTTTCAGATGCTACCGGTCAACTATGCTGGCCTGATACTAATTCTCATCGGAATCGGATTGTTCATAGCGGAGGTCAAGGTTGTGAGCTATGGTATGCTTAGCGTTGGGGGAATCGTGTGCTTGGTTCTAGGCTCAACCATGCTCATCTCGGAGCCACAGACCGGCCTTCATATCTCTTTGGCATACATACTTCCAGTAGCACTTTTCACCGCTGGCCTTGTGGTTTTTCTTGCCACGCTGGCTTTCAGGGCGCACAGGCGAAAGCCATCAACAGGCGTGAAGGGTCTTCTTGGCACTGTCGGGACTGTGCAGGTCGCAATCACGCCTCAATCGGAGGGCAAGGTCTTCGTTGAGGGCGAGCTTTGGAACGCTCATGCCGACGAGGCGCTGGAGCCCGGAACCTCCGTGAAGGTCGTGTCTGTTCACGGATTGAAGATCAAGGTCGAAAGGGCCTAGATACTACGTTCTGCGCACCTCGCGCAACTGCACATTATACCGGCGGTAGCGGAGCAGCCGTTCGTGTGCACTTCCGCCCAGACGGCAGTCAGCGCGTGCCCTGTCGCACCGCATTCTCCAGATCGCGCAAAT
>QMNL01000143.1 GCA_003647755.1 Candidatus Coatesiibacteriota bacterium | reverse complement strand
TCGGGGAACTGAAACCCAGCATCACCTCAATCCCAATTCCACTCTTGTTTCGCCCAAAACACCGCCCCGAAACCAATAACACAACACATCGCAATCAAAAAATGCGAAAACTCCAACTTTCATCATCTCCAATAATCGGATGACGCGTGCGGGGACCGCAAAGTCACCCAACGGGTGTAACTTACAGACCGATGCCTGCCGAACTCATTGCCTCTGCGCAGCGGCAAAGCGTATTCATCCCAACATCTGCCTTGCCATTAGTCTGATTATTGCGGTAGTGTATGCGGCTTGCTTTCGCGCGCAACTACTGTATTATTGATATGGCTTACATTGAGGTCGATCATCGTTCTTATTGCATGTGTCGAGGCTGGTTTTGACGAATCAATCCCGCGTACTGTGTGTTCTCTCGGTGGCTGCGATTTTGCTGCCCATCCTGTGGTTAGTGGGCTGCGACAAGGAGGCCACCTTCTACGTCGAGGCGAAGTTTTACGCCATAAATAACACCGGCGAGGGGCTTCACATCTATCTAAACTCCATCTTCCAGTTCAGCCTGGGCCCAGGTCAAGCAGACGAGGTTGGTGATCTCGATGAGGGAGACTACACCGCCTCGGCGAGGCGCCAGTCGGACGGCACAGTTGTAAAGGAGGAGCTGATCCACCTCGACGAGGGGGAGAAGTTTCGCTGGGAGATCTCGGCCCCGGCTCCAGAGCATCATAGAGTTTTGCGCTCACCCCGAACACATTTACTTCTCAAGGGGCTCATTTAGGTTGAGTTAGCCCCATGCAGACTGGGGCTAAGCACTACGTCTCGCGGATCGGCACCAGTTATTCCTGGCGATGAGGGGTTCATAAGCTCGACGCAGGCCGGCTAACGCGTCTTTCGCAGCCCGTTCGTATAGAGACAACATTACCTACAATCGTGCGTCAAGCGCCCGCCCATTGTTGTCTGACAGGAGGACTTTGCACACAATCCCAGCGGGGCAGACAGATTCTCTTGCTTACTTCGCTTCTGCCGGGCCATTGACCAGCGCTATCGGGAAGACCTGTTCGATCCGGTCAACGTAATGGAAGGTCATTCCCTCGACGAGATGCTGCTCGAGGTCCTCGATGTCTCCCCTGTTGTTCTTGGGCAAAATTATCTCGTAAATACCCGCCCGCTTGGCTGCGAGGATCTTCTCCTTGACTCCGCCAACCGGCAGGACCTTCCCCCGCAGCGTCAGCTCCCCCGTCAGAGCCACGTCGCAGCGCACCTTTCTACCTGTGAACAGGGAGACAAGCGCCGTTGCGAGCGTTATGCCCGCACTCGGCCCGTCCTTGGGGATCGCCCCGGAGGGGATGTGAATGTGCACGTCAATCTTCCCGAAATTGGTCTTGCCGATGCCAAGCTCATCCGCCCTTGAACGAACGTAGCTCATCGCCGCCTTGGCCGATTCCTGCAGGACGTCCCCAAGTTGCCCCGTCAACTGAAGGTCCTTGGCGCCGCGCATCTTGGTCGCCTCGATGAAGATTATCTCTCCGCCGACGCGGGTCCAGACCACCCCGGCGACAACCCCAACCTCCGCCGTCCGTTCCTTCGTCTCTGGGAAGAACTTCACTGCACCCAGGTACTTGCGCAAGGACTTCACCGTAACCACGTGAATCCTCTTATCGCCCCCGGCCACGGCCTTTGCAACCTTGCGGCATATCTTGCCGATCGTCCTTTCCAGCTCCCTCAGGCCTGCCTCGCGTGTGTAGCGTGAGATTATGTGCTCAATGGCGTCAGTCTTGAACCTCAGCCTCGATGGTTTTAGCCCGTGTCCGTCAAGCTGCTTCGGGATCAGAAATTGCCTCGCAATTTTAAGCTTCTCCTCATCTAAATACCCCGGAAGCTCAATCACCTCCATCCGGTCGCGAAGGGCCGGCGGGATCGGGTCAAGAATGTTCGCCGTGGTGATAAACATGACTTTGGACAGATCGAACGGAACCTCAATGTAGTGGTCCGCAAAGGTGTTGTTCTGCTCAGGGTCCAGAACTTCAAGGAGGGCGGAGGCGGGGTCCCCGCGAAAGTCAGCGCCGATCTTATCGACCTCATCCAAGATGAAGACTGGATTGTTGGCGCCCACTCGCTTGATCTCCTGTATTATCCGCCCGGGCAGCGCTCCCACCTAGGTCCGGCGATGCCCCCGTATCTCGGCCTCATCCCGCATCCCACCCAGCGACGCCCTGGCGAACTTGCGGTTCATCGAGCGCGCAATAGACTTGCCGAGTGATGTCTTCCCAACGCCCGGCGGACCAACGAAACAGAGAATAGGGCTCTTGAGGTCCTTCTTCAGGCTTCTAACGGCAAGAAACTCGAGCACCCGCTCCTTCACTTGCGCAAGGTCGTAATGGTCCTCGTCCAGTATCCGCTGCGCACGTCTAAGGTCGAGACTGTCCTTGGTGCTTTTGCTCCACGGCAGACCGATGAGCCAGTCCAGATACGTCCTGATCACGCTGTATTCCGCCGCCGCGGGGGGAACCATACTCAGCCTCTCGACCTCTTTCTGCGCGGCCTCCTTCGCCTCCGGTGGCATGCCCGCCTCGGCAATCTGCGAATAGAGGTCCTCGATCTCCCGCGACTTCTCGTCAGTCTCCCCAAGCTCCCCCTGAATCGCCTTTAACTGCTGCCGTAAAAAATACTCCCGTTGCGACTTCTCTATCTCGCTCTTCGCCTGAGACTGTATCTTGGAGCTAAGCTCCAAAACTTGAAGCTCCCGATTGAGATACTCAATCACCTTCGAGGCTCGTTTCTCCACGTCAAACATCTCGAGAAGCTCCTGCGCCTCGGTCGTGCTGATCTTCATGTGAAACGCCACGAAATCGCATAACTGGCCAAGCTCCTTGATGTTCACGCTGGCTATATACATCTCCTCTGAGAGGTAACGCGACTCGTTGACCAACTTCTGAAACTGGGCAAGTATGTTCTCCGTGAGCGCCTCCACCGTAACGGACTCCACGTGCGGATCGTGCACCTCCACCACCTCCGCCTTGAAGTACGGCCTCACGGCTGTGATTGATCTTATCTTGACGCGGTTTAGGCCCTGAACGATCAGCTTAGCGCTCTTGTCGGGCATCTCGAGCTTCTTGGCAATGATGCATGCGGTCCCAACCCTGTAAATGTCCTTCTCCCCTGGCTCGTTCGTTGCCGGGTCCTTCTGAGTAACCAGGGCGATTATGTCCTTCTCCTCTCTGACAGCCGAGATCAACCTGATGCTCCGCTTGCGCCCAACCAAAAGCGGCATTACCGTGTGCGGGAACAGCACCGCGTCTCTCAGCGGCAAGACCGGGAGAATCAGACGCTCGTCTGGACTCTGTTCCGATTTATCCGGCTTTTGCGAACTGCTCTGATGGTCAGACAAGCCGATCACTCCTTACCGGTTTGTGAGTTGTCACTCTCCAGAGCCCGGGCCACCCGCAACATGCCCGCCTCGTCAAATGACCTTGCAATCAACTGCACGCCCACAGGGAGGGCGTTTCCCTCACTGTTGTAAGGGATTGAGATAGCTGGAAGGCCAGCGAGATTCGCGGGAATAGTAAAAATATCAGACAGGTACATCGTTAGCGGGTCCTCGATCTTCTCACCTATCTTGAACGCCTCCTGAGGGCTCGTCGGACCCATCAGCATGTCAACCCTCTCGAAAGCCGTCCTCAAGTCCTGGATTATCAATGTCCTCACCCTCTGAGCTTTCAGATAATACGCCTCATAATACCCGGTACTCAGAACAAACGTGCCCAAAATTATCCTCCGCTTGACCTCCTGCCCAAATCCCTCTCTTCTGGTCTTGCGGTACATGTCAACAAGGTCCGAATAGGACGAGGCCCTATGTCCGTATCGCACGCCGTCGTAACGCAGAAGATTGGAGCTGGTCTCCCCCGTGCCCAAGATGTAATAGACCGCGACTGCGTAGTTCAGGTGGGGCAGCGAAACCGGGATTATCTCGACTCCGAGTCGCTCAAGGGCGAGCATGGCGTCCTGAACTGTCTTGGCCACCAAGGGTGTGAGCCCCCCCTCAACGTGCTCCTTGATAACGCCTACCTTCAATCCCGATAAGTCCCCATCGAGCAGCTTGCTGAACTCCGGCACGGGACGATTGACGGATGTTGAGTCCCTCGGGTCATGTCCGGCAATAACCTCCAGCATCAAGGCGGCATCCCGAACGTTTCTCGTGATCGGGCCAATCTGGTCGAATGACGGGGCAAAGGCTACAAGCCCGTAACGCGAGACACGTCCGTAAGTCGGCTTCAGACCTACCACGCCGCAGAATGAGGCTGGCTGCCTGATTGAGCCGCCAGTATCCGTCCCAAGCGCACAAGGAGCGCAGCCGGCTGCCACAGCTGCAGTTGAGCCGCCGCTTGAGCCGCCGGGTGAGCGATCGAGGTCGTGAGGATTCCTCGTGATGCCAAAGAAAGACGTCTCGGTGGATGAGCCCATGGCGAACTCATCGAGGTTGGTCTTGCCCAGGATTACCGCGCCAGCCGATATGAGTTTCTCCACAACCGTGGCGTTGTATGGAGAGACAAAATGTTGCAAAATCCTGGAACCACAAGTAGTGGTCTCGCCGGCCACGCAGATGTTGTCCTTGATGGCTATTGGGACGCCGAACAGCCGCATCGATGCCCGCGCCTCGGTGTCAATGGAATCAAGCGTTCTGGCCCGCGCTAACGCCCCCTCATCATCTAGCTTGATGAACGCATTGATCTGTTGTTGCTCGTGTGCCCTGGTCAGAAACCACCTCGCGGCCTCCTCTGCCGAGATCTCGCCGGCAAGGGCCTTGCCGCTAAGCTCCGAGAGTGAAAGCCGCCCGATGTCCATCATACTCCACCTCTGTCTTACGTGCTGTAAAGAGCCTCATGCCGCTCCAAAGCCACACAAACAATCTCCGACCGGACTCCGAACCGCAAGCGATTACCGGCCAACACACATCAGGTATGCCCGGCGCTTAACAAAAGCATGTGCAATTGGAGCGTCGGACCCATGACGACAGATGTAGCCTCAAAATGGACGCAGCCAGGGCTCCGGCTAGCGTTTAGGAGAATCGACCGCGCAGATGCGCCTCGTCAGACGATCTTATCGTCCTGTTCTTTTTTCTTGCCCTTCCAGACGTCCCGAATGATCCCGTAGATCGTCAGACCCAGGGCGATCGTAACCGACGACCACAGCATCATCACAAAGAGCATGACAACCGTATTAAGGAGACCCTCTTCGACCGTGCCAAACTGCAGGTCAAAATTCACGTTCTATCACCTCCCTTTAGAAACTGTCGCAAACTGCTCGAGTTCATTTCTTCAAATCTCACCCTCAGTCGCTACATATATAACAGCTCAGTGCTCGCCTCTGGCCGCGCCGAAAAAAACGCTGAAACAACTCGCTTTCACTCTGTCCGTCTTGCGGAGCTCAACTGCCTCTGTCAGTGCAGGCAGCCATTGTCGCCTTTTGCACAGCTATCCCACGTTTCGTAAAAATCATTCCATTAAACTATAACGCTAAACTGCAATTCTCGTCAAGCACCACGCAACACCCCAATAATCAGGATTAATGGCAAGGCGGATTGTGGGATGAACACGCGATGCCGGTGCGCAGAGGC
>QMNL01000142.1 GCA_003647755.1 Candidatus Coatesiibacteriota bacterium | reverse complement strand
CGCTACACTAGCATCCATGATACACATGACCCCTTGAGGCACGGTGGTCTTCCGTGCGATGTGGCCGAATGGGAGGCCGGACATGACGGGGTAGGGCCGGCCAGCGAACCTGTCCTTGAGAACATCATCCAGGGAAAGCGAAGGTTTGTCCCCGCGCGGGTAGCACCGCACGAAACGGCCCAACAGCACACCCGCAACGTGCGAAAGGACCCTGGCGAGCTCGAGCTGCCTCAGGTAGCGGTCGATCCTGTATGGCGGCTCATCGACGTCCTCTAGGAAGAGAACGGCGCCTCGGGTATCAGGGAAGTAGTCCGACGCAAGCACCGAAACAAGCACCGAGAGGCACCCTCCAACAAGCCTTCCCGTGCACTGCCCGGCGGAGAGGACCCCGATGCGACTGGGTGGGGTATCTGGAAACAGTCGCTCCCCCGGACGGGCTTGAAGTGCATGCAGCATGCGATCAAAAACTATTGGAGCGTTCCGACCCGCGAGGTCAATTGAGGCCACCGGTCCATAGAAGGAGACCAGGCCGCATCGAGCAAGAATCGCCAACTGAAGGGCTGTCGCGTCGCTGTATCCGATGAGAGGCTTAGGGTTTTGACTGATGACATTGTAATCGATGAGGTCAAGCAACCTGGCACAGCCATAGCCACCCCGGGCGAGGATGATCGCGTCAACTGCCGGGTCGGCGAACATCGCGTTTATGTCCGAGGCGCGGTCCTTGTCAGTTCCCGCGAGGTATCCATGCGCCTCAAACACGTGGGTAGCGAGCTTGACGCGGTAGCCGCGCTGGGTCAGGAATCTCGCTGCCTTGCTTATCGAGGCTTCGTCGACGGGCCCGGCGGGGGCGGCAATCCCCAGCGTGCCGCCTGGGGGCAGCGGCCTGGGCTTCAACACCGCAATATCCTCGGGCGACGCGGAAAGCAGTGTATGATACCCCGTTCAGACCTATTCGAAAAAAACAAGCGAATACCAGTTCTGTTTTTCTGACCCGCCCGGGTCCTTCAATGTCTGGATGGGTAAGCCCAGCCGCCGCACGGTGGCAAAGACGTCGATACCCATCCCCTGCATTGCGGGTCTCGCACGGGTGGGGTCAACACACATCTTGTTCATTTGATAGGCACAGGTGTCACATATCGCGCAATCGCTCAGGCTGAATGCGAAGTAGTAATCATCGACGTAGGCTTGGCTCTCTATCGCGAAGGAGATGTTCTGGCTGTCCTTCTGATTGTCGGCATGGATGAGCAGCGCCCATGAGTATTTCCGTAGGAGGGGCTCAGCCTCCCAGGGCATCAGGGCCTTTGGTGCGGACGGGCAGACCCAGCTGTTGTTCCAGCCGGAGCAGCCATACATGCACTTCAGTATCGTCCTGTGGTCGAAGACTATCTTCTCGACTGGGATGATGAGGGCATCGATGGCACCCATGTCTAGCGCCTGCCTGGCATAACAAGAGAATACTTCACGAGCCTGGTCGAGGCTCATGGGTCTCGGAGTTTTGGGCATACAGCAATCCCGTCCGCCCTAGTTATTGCCTTCCGAGGCACTCTTCAGCCTGAGGTAGGATGGTGTATATATCCTGTGAGAGGGCCCCGCGTTGTTGATCTGCTCGATCGTGAAGACCCTTTCGAGCTCAATCACCTCCGCCTGGGGCTCTGCCAGCTCGTCAAAATGTGTTGCTATGAGCGTTACAGTAACACTGTCGCCAGCTCCCTTTTCAAGCCTTGTCCCACAGAATACCTTGGCCATGGGACTGACAACACGCGCTATCCTCGACTTGAGCTCACTGTCCTCTGAAGCAGTAACCTTGTAGCCGAGCGTTGTAACAAGAAGCACTGCCTGCGCTGCATCCATGGGCGGATGATCGATGAGATTTCTATGGAGCAGCTGTTCTAACAGTTCATCAACCACGCCCTCGCCGGACGCAGATGCCTGAGCAACCACCATCATCCCACCATCCTCGATTACTGCCCTTATAGAGCCAAAATCTATCGACATTCTCGACGGACGCAGGGCGAGATCGGTAACGCTTCTTATGATGCGCGCCAGCTGGTCATCACGCAGCTTGAGCGCCTCGCAGTAGGTGAGCTGGTCGCTCAGCGAGAAGAGCCTATCGTTGGGGATAACGATGATGCTGTCGGCCGAGGAACAGAGCTTTGCTATCCCTTTTTTGGCACTTTCGGCCTTTTGAGCGCCTCATACTCGAATGGCGACGAGACAACCGCAACCGTCAGCACGTTCATCTCTTTGGCCACCTTCGAGAGGTGCGCTGCCGCCCCGGAGCCCGTGCCGCCTCCCATGCCCGCCACGATGACCACCATCCCATAGTCGGCGATTCTGTCGGCCCATTCCTCAGATGCCTCCTCTGCGGCGGCTCTACCGAGGTCAGGATTGCCCCCGCTGCCAATGCTCTTGGCCGTCTGCTTCCCAAGCAGGAGTTTCGACTCAATCGTGAGTCGCTCGAGGGACATGTAGTCGGTATCGATAGCGATGAAATCGAGCGATGACGGGGCTGTGTTCTGCATCTGCTCGACTGTGTTACAGCCGTCTCCGCCGACACCTGCAACGAGGACCTTCGTCTGCGGGACCTCACACTCATCGCCGGCAAACCACACAAACGGGTATTCCTGTTTAGCTGACAACGATTGAGTCCTGATGGGGAAGGAAATCCCCGAGGGAACAATCTGTGCTATGCTTCCCATTTCCTTACCTCCAAATTAAGTCAAAGATACGTTTTTACAGGTCAGAGCATTCCATGCACGACTGAAAAACGAGCGTCCTTGCCCCGAAAAGCTGCTAACGCCGGCCGCCCTCTCGTGACCGAACGACAGAAGCCCCATCACGCTCGTAAAGCCCGGGTCGTGCAGAGCCCCGTCAAAGGACTCTGTATTGGCGCACTTGCCCGTCTGAGCCTGAACCCCGAAGATGGACGACGCCAGCCCGCAAAGGCCCGGGTCCTGCGAGGCGCGCCCTGTCAAAACGACCTCGCGCCTGATGAACTGCTCCGCGTCCGCGCGCCTGATGTCATTTCTGAGCGTTAGCAGTATCTCGGCATTTCTGGACGAGATCGCCCTGAGAGCCCTCGGGTCGGCCGTGGCCTCCTCCACCTCCGAAACCAACGACTCGAGGCGCCCTTCTGCCGGGCGAGGCCCTGTTGCAGTGCGGCCGGTGCTGAGCTTGATCTCCTCGGCACTGCGCATGTCGCAACCGAGGCTGTGCGCCACATCCCTGGTGACGAATCCACCGGCCATGGCCACGCAGCTGACGTACCTTGGGGACCCACCGAAATAGATGATCGCATCCGTTGTGCCCTTCCCAATATCTATCAGCAGGACGCCATCTTCCATCTGCTCGGGCGTCAGGCACGCCCTGGCCGAGGCCAGCGACTCCAACATGATGAGCCTGGGTGAAAGATGCGCCTCGCCGAGGGCGCGCTCCAGATCGTTCAAGGCGCTCTGGGACACCAGGATCACCTTCACATGCGCATCGAGCCTCTGTCCCGTCTTGCCGATTGGGTTCTTGATGAACTTGCGGCCATCGACCGCGAAATCCTGGACAATCGTATGCAGCATTCTCTCATCAGAGTGGACAGTAACGGACTTCGCGTCTTCAATCGCGTGGTGAAGATCGCTCTCGACGATTGCCCGCATAGCGCAGGTGTCCTTGGACCAGGAAGAGCCACTGAGCGATATGGTTCCCACGCTATCGACAGTGCGCGCGTGCCGGCCGTTCAAAGAGACAACAACATCTTTGACCCCAGTTGATGCCATGACCGAGGCCTGCTCAGTGGCTGCCCTAATCGAGTCCGCAACCTTGCTGATGTCAACAAATTCGCCCCGCTCCACACCCATGGTTCTCACCTCGCCCACGCCGATGATCTTCAGCTGCGCTGTGCTCATCTCCTCGTCCACCAGCTCCACATCCCTATCTACTATCTGGGCGATAGCAGCCCGTGTTGTTTCTGAGCCTATATCCAGAGCGGAGATAATCCGCGCCGTTCGACCGAACATTCTCCCTCCAATTCTCTCAACTGTTCTTCTTCAGGACGATTTGGCCCTTGAATCTGAGGTCCACGGACCTGAATCCCCCCTTTTGACGAGCCATAAAGTCTTTTGCCATCAGATATTTATGTATCTGCCTGTTGAACTCATGCAGCGAGAAGATGAGCGCCGGAACACCCGCATGGGGCCACACGCGCACCTCAATCTGGTCAACGACCTTCACCCGCGAGCGAGGGCCTAGATAGCCCAACGCCCTGAGCGAATCGCACAGCGAGACGAGGTCTGGGAGGAACTTCTCCCTCACCTTGCCACCAAGAGCAGCTTTGCTGAACGTGAGCCCCTGAATCGATGGGAGTCGCGCCGCCCCACGCCCACGCGGCAGAGGCACAAGGACGCCGTCCTCAGAAAGGCCAAAACTCCTGTCCCCGAGCTTCGTAATAAATCTCGCCCTCCGCCCTTGAACGGTCACCACAAGGGTCGAGGGATACAGCTTCTTCACGGTTGCACTCTTGACCGATGCCATGCTGGAAAAAGCGCTGCTCATGTCCATGGCTGAGATGTCGAGAAGCGAACGTCCAATGCTTCCGGAGCAGCTGGACATCGCCCGGCTGGCGTCGAGATCGCCGGGCACCTCGATCACGATCTGGCGGACAGAGAACAAAGAGCTAAGGAGTTTCCCCAGGACGGTCCTTGTCGGCGCAAAGAGCATCAGCCCGACGAGGGCACCTCCGACAGCCCCGACAGCAACAAAGCTCGCTATGCCCTTGGGCCAGGTGCGGCTATGCCGCTTCTTCACGGGCGGCCTGGGCAGGGCCGGCCTATAGCAGAAATCGATTCGTTGCCGAGGGACGCCCATCCGCTTCATTCCGTTCTATCCCCCTCCGGATGAAGAGCATGACCCGCACGGCCTGGGACAGCACAGCACAGGTGGGCAACCTCACCTGGCACGCTCTCCTCCTGCCCTGCTACGTGGTCGTTTCGGACGCGAATAAGCACAGCCCTAAACCTCCATCAATCCGTATTCGCCAAGGACCTGCACTTCGGGCGCAAGCACGACCCCGGTCGCTCTCCTGACCTCATCCCTGGCAAGCCTTAGTAACGTGAGGATGTCCGCTGCCAAGGACCTCCCCTCATTGAGAATGAAGTTGGCGTGCCGGTCCGAGATTCTCGCGGACCCAACGTTAAGCCCCTTCAGTCCTACCTTTTCGATGAGCTCTCCTGCACTGAACCCGGCAGGATTCTTGAATACGCATCCGGCGCTCTTGTGAGAGAGCGGTTGCGATTCGGCCCGTCGCCGTGAGTAATCCCTAACCACCTCAGCCGCCTCCTTGGGATCGCACTTTTGCAGCCGAAACGTTGCTCCGAGCACTATCTCTCCTGGGATGATACCTGAATCGCGATAGGACGGCTGGAAGTCGGAGGCGCGGAAGGCCTCAACGCCACCATCCCCGAACATGAGCCAGACCCTCTCGAGGCAGTCCCAGATCGAACGACCAAACGCGCCTGCGTTCAGGAAGACGGCCCCTCCCATGGTGCCTGGGATTCCCGCCAGGGGTTCCAGGCCCGAAAGGCCCTTTTCAACGGTGGAACTGACAAGGGCGGCGAGGGGTCTGCCGGCGCGG
>QMNL01000141.1 GCA_003647755.1 Candidatus Coatesiibacteriota bacterium | reverse complement strand
TCGGATACAGCTCGAAGAACAACAGCGCCCGGGGTATCCCTATTGTAAGGCCGGCTCCTGAGGTGTCATCCGGCTTGCGATGCCACCGCATCAGGAGTTTCTCACGCTCGGCGAAAAGGTCCGGCAGAGCGTGCGCCTCGCTTGCCGCCTTTTTACGGACATCATATTTGCCACACCTTGAACCATAATAGATGGGCGGCTCGCCCTGCACAGTAACTTTGCGGATCTCGCAGGCGTTCGGACAATCGTGGCACTCGAACGTCTCCAACTCCCACTTGCGGTCCCTGAGATTGAATCCCTTGAACTTGCTCTTCCCGCGGCCCTGCATAGCATCTTTCGCAAGCATTGCCGCTCCGATTGCGCCTGTAACCTCGTGATTCGGAGGCACCGTGATCTTCTTGCCCGTAACCATGCTGAAGGCTGCACAAACCGAGCGGTTGAACGCCACACCACCCTGGAAGAAGATGGTGTTGCCGACTTTCTTATTCCCCACGACGCGGTTGAGGTAGTTATAGACAATTGAATATGCCAGCCCCGCCAGTATGTCCCTCCGCTTAGCCCCGCACTGCTGATGGTGAGTAACGCTTGACTCCATAAAGACCGTGCACCGCTCTCCGAGCCTGATCGGAGCCTTTGAGCTCATCGCCTCGTCTGCGAAGTCCTCCTTAATGCTGATGTTGAGCTTTTCGGCCTGCTCCTCGAGAAACGAGCCTGTCCCAGCCGCACAGACCTTGTTCATCTCAAAATCAACCACCACCCCGTTCTCGAGGCTGATGAACTTGGAGTCCTGCCCGCCAATCTCGAAGATCGTGTCAACCCTCGGGTCTATTGCCGCGGCCGCCGTGGCCTGCGCCGTGATCTCGTTTCTAATGGTGTCTGCGCCAGTTACCTCTCCTGTCATATACCGGCCCGAGCCCGTCGTCCCCAGGCCGGCTACCTCCACGTTGGACGGCAGTTTTGCCTCAACCTCGGCAAGGCCCGTGGCAACTGCGTCAATTGGCCGGCCAGCAGTCATGAGATAGCTCTTTGCCAGGAGATTGAGGTTCTCATCGATGGCTACTACGTTCGTGCTGATGGAGCCAACATCTATCCCCAAATAGACTTTCAGTGGGCCACTTGCGCCGGGGGCCTGGGCATGTCCCGAACCATCTCCGCGTGCGAACACGACCCTGTCCAGCGAGAGCACCGGCAGGTGTTTCTCGTCCTCAGATGGTTTTTTCAGAAACTCCTCGAGCCTGGATAAGCCCTCGAAATACCGCTCCGGAATGTCCTTCGAGGTGAGATAGTGCAGGCAAGCACCGATTGCCCCCGCGATGTTGTGCTGCTCGTGAACCAGCATCTCCTCGTCCCTCAACCCCAAGACGTCCTTGAGCGCCTTGACCATAGCCGTGTTTGACGCAACGCCCGATTGGAACGAGACCAGCGGCTCTATTTTGGTGCCCTTGACGACGCTGCTTTTGAAGCTCCTCGCCAACGCATAGCATAAGCCTGCAACAATGTCGTGAACGGGAGTGCCCTCCTGCTGCAAGTGAATCATGTCAGTCTTCGCGAAAACGCTGCACCTGCCAGCTATCCTAGGCGGACTCTTTGATTTCAGCGCTAGCTCGGCGAACTCTCCCTCGATCGAAACGCCGAGTCGCGTGGCCTGCTGGTCGAGAAAAGAGCCTGTCCCCGCGGCGCAGACGCTGTTCATCTGAAAGTCCGAGACCATAGGCTCGCCCGTAGCCTCGTCCAGCGCGATCAGCAACAGCTTCGAATCCTCACCGCCGATGTCGATGACGGTCCTTACTCTCTTGTCAAAGTGCACAGCGCAGAGGTATTGTGCTATGACCTCGTTGACGAAGATGCCGTTGAGAAGCTCGGCGGCCAGCCTCCCGCCTGCGCCAGTCGCGCAGATGGCCCTAATCTTGTCTTGACTGTGGCGCGAAAGCATGTCCTTGAGCACATCCCTGACCATCTGAAGCGGTCGGCCTTTGATCCGCCCGTAGTAATGCTCAATCACCCGGCGGTTGCTGTCCATTAGGACAGCCTTGAGTGCCACAGAACCAACATCGATGCCTATAAGCAAGCCCTAAATACCTCCCAAATCACCCTTATACTGTTTGGCGTTTTACACACCACAACCTTATACGATAGTTGAGGAGAATGCAACGTATCACCTGCCTCGATTATTTCAAGCCCGCCGCCGATTTTCCTCTTTGCTTCCTAATGGTATAGTCCTGATTGACTGATATTATAGGGGTCTAACGATGATGGGATGATGTTAAAGATGGAGTGCAAACAGAAAGAGAATCTGAAGTTCTGTAACTGCACATATCCGTGCGACAAGAAGGGTCTGTGCTGCGAGTGCATTGCCTACCATCGGCGGTTGGGCGAGCTGCCAGCGTGCTATTTCCCTGACGATGTCGAGAAGACCTACGATCGCTCGATAGCACGTTTCGTGGCGCTTCACACATCGGGCAGATGATGCGAATTCGCCACTGCGCTCGATCCTCTCAGGCACCATGTGAACGGCTTGAAGGAAACTGGGTATGACAACCAACGCCGAACTCTTGAGGCAGCTGCCTTCGGTGGAGAAGCTCCTGAACCGGCCGGAGCTAACGGACCTCGCCTCTGATGTGGAGAGGTCTGTCATCTCGCGCTGTGCGGCAGAGGTGCTGGACCAGCTGCGCGGCTCGATCCTCTCCGGACAAGACAACCCTCGCTGTTTTGCTGAAACAGAGGGCAAGCTGCGACTCGATCTCAATGCCCTGGCCGATGATGTAGCCAGGAAGGTTCACGCAACGGTCTCCTGCGGGATGAGGCGAGTCGTGAACGCGACCGGCGTTATCATCCACACCAACCTCGGCCGGTCGGTTCTCCCGAAGGAGGCCATAGAAGCCGTGGTAACGGCTGCGTCGGGCTACAGCAATCTAGAGTATGAACTCGGACAGGGCATGCGCTCCAAGCGCTGGAAGCACGTGGTCGAGCCTCTCCAAGCGCTATCCGGGGCCGAGGACGCCCTCGTCGTCAACAACAATGCCGCCGCAGTCCTGCTCTGCCTCAACACGCTCGCACCCGGCAGGGAGGTCATCGTCTCGCGAGGCGAGCTCGTCGAGATTGGCGGCAGCTTCAGGATGCCGGACGTCATGTCCGCCTCCGGGGCCGTCCTTCGCGAGGTTGGCTCGACGAACAAGACGAAGCTCGCCGATTATGAGCGCGCGATAACGGACGACACGGCGCTCATCCTGAAAGTTCACACCAGCAACTACCGCATTGTCGGTTTCACAGAGGACGTCCCCGTGCAGCAACTGTCCGTGTTGAGCAAGAGGTATAATCTGCCGTTCATGGTTGACCTGGGCAGCGGGCTGCTGGCTGGAGAGCAGTCTCTTGCCATGCCCGATGGCCTCAGGATCGATGAACCAGTTGTCCGAGACGTGGTAACAGCTGGAGCGGACGTCGTTACCTTCAGTGCCGACAAGCTGCTCGGCGCCTCGCAGGCCGGGATCATCGTGGGCAGGAGCGATTACGTGGAGAGGGCCGCGGCCAACCAGCTGGCCAGGGCGCTTCGGATAGACAAGCTCTCGCTTGCTGCGCTGGATGCAACGCTTGGGCTCTACGTGAGGTGGCCGACGCGTTTCGCCGAGTTCATCCCCACGCTCTCGATGCTGACGGCCTCGGTCAACGAGCTCAGCGTCAGGGCGGAGGAGATTCGGGCCTCGCTTCAAAACGTGCTGGGCAGCGACTTTGAAGTTGGGGTCGAGCCGGGCTACTCGAAAGCAGGCGGCGGCTCCATGCCCCTTCTGGAGCTGCCGACCGTCCTGGTGTCGGTTTCCAGCTCAAAGATGTCCGCTGATGCTATCGAGAGGGCGCTCCGCTTGGCCGAGGTGCCCGTGATAACGAGAATAGCCGAGCAAAAAGTTCTGATAGACCCCAGAACCTTGCTTGAGGATGACATCGAGCCGCTCGTGGATGCCTTCCGGGTGGCAGCCGCCAATGAAGATCGATGAACACTGATGCACGTCCGCGGGTGCGAGAGGCCGCTGCTGGAAGCCTGCGCAGCCCCGTGGTTCTGCGTCTCTTGAGCACTAGATGCACGAATGCAACGGGCTGACTTGCGCTTCGAGCCGAAGATAGCCTCAATCCTGCGGAGCATCTCGCAGGTTGCCGAGGCGCAGAACGTGCCATGCTTTGTCGTCGGGGGCACGGTGAGGGACACTATTCTCGGAAGACCTGTCCTTGACCTCGATCTGCTGATCGATACCACTAACCCAGCTGGCATCTCGGCCGATCAGTTCGCCAAGATGGCCTCAGGCCACCTCCACGGTAGTCATCCGGTCTGCTTCGACCGTTTTGGCACGCTTCACTTCCTGGTTGGCACCGGGGGCGATACAACGCAGGTCGAGATAGTTGGCGCTGCACTTCATGTCTCTGACGACTACACCATCGGCGATACGAGCGACATCACGCGGAGAGATTTCACCGCCAACGCCTTGCTTGTCGGCCTCAATGCGAGCAATCAGGGACGACTGTACGACCTGACCGGGCGAGGCATCGACGACATCAAGAAACGTATCCTACGCTGCCCGCTTGACCCTCGCATTACACTCGCCAATGACCCAATCAGGATGCTCCGAGCCGTCCGTCTCTCCTGCTCGCTCGCGTTTCAGGTTCACGATTCAGTCCGTGACTACATCGCCCAGAACCCGCGCCTCGTCGAGGGGGCGGCGGTGGAGCGCATCGCGAAGGAGCTGCAGCTGACGATTCTCTCCGACAGGCCCAAACAGGGGTTTGAGCTGCTTCACGAGCTGAACCTCCTACGAGTTGTCATGCCTGAGATCGAGTCGCTCGGCGGGATTATGCAAGACAAGCGATTCCATAGCCAAGATGTTCTTCACCACACGTTCTCTGTGCTGGGAAACCTGCACCGGAAGGACCTCGCAACGAGGCTCGCTGCGCTCTTCCACGATGCCGGCAAACCTCAGGCTAAGATGCTCAAGGACAACCGCGTCGTCTTCTACGGCCACGAGCACATCGGGGCCGAGATAGCGTCGAGGAGACTGCGTGCACTGCACTTTCCCAACAAGCTGATTAACGAGGTCGCATCGCTGGTGAGAAACCACATGATCAACTACTCGGAGGAGTGGACGGACGCTGCAATCCGAAGGCTTATCAAGCGACTCGGCCAATCCCTGCAAAAACAGCTCGACCTTTATGAGGCGGACATTGGGGCGCTCACGGGGTCGCAGAAGCTGCTCGATTCTGCGCGCGAGCTGCGCAGGCGTATCGAGACAATCGATGAGAAGGAGCAGGTCTCCAGAATAAGGGCCCCGTTGGATGGCCATGAGATATGTGCGCTGCTGGGTATCGAGCCGGGCCCGCTCGTCGGCAAATATAAGGCCAAGCTTCGCGATGCAGTGCTGACCGGGCAGATACCGAACGACAAGGACGCTGCGAAGAAGTTCCTTCTTGACTTGAGCAAGGACGAGAACCTGTCTGCCGAGGCGCCTTCCAGTGGAGACCGCGGGCGCAAGACCGAGTGAGCAGGCTCAACTGTCGCGCTTTTGCAGACAACCATTGGCCTCACGCGACAGCCGCGAACATTTTACCAATTTGTAACATGCAATTTACAGCTCCCCTCAACGAT
>QMNL01000140.1 GCA_003647755.1 Candidatus Coatesiibacteriota bacterium | reverse complement strand
CACGCTGATAACGATTGCGTTCTTCGCCCCTCCTCTCCCCGCCGTGATCCATTCGCCCGTTTGTGCCCTTCGAAATACGCCAAACACAAACTTAGCAGCTGCTCCAATCCTCCCGAACCGCGCCGGCAATTCGTCGTCGTCTTTGAATTCGAGCCAGAAGTCGAGATTGTCGTGCATGGGTTCCCCGTGCATCGTGTTCAGCAAAGCTTCTCCGTCAAGCTGAAGAAGCTTCTCAGGCCCAAATCGCTCGCGGAACAGCTGGTAGCACTGTCTCAGCTTGTCCTCTGACAGCAGTTTCCCCTCGTTATTCAGCTTCTTGTAAATGCCAAGGAGCTCCTCCTTCAGCTTCTCATTTAGTTGCATCTTTCCTCTCTCCTTATCAGTCATTGTTACCACTCTGAGTATTATACCCGCCCCAGCGCATCACGATACACGGCAAGCGTCTGCTCCGCGGTGCGAGTCCAGGAGAAGTCGCTCGCCCTCTTGAGGCCTTTATGGACAAGGTCGGCACTGATGTCGCGGTTGGCCAGCACGGCGGCAATCACCTCGGCCATCCTGTGCGCGTCCTTCGGATCAAAGAAGACCGCAGCGTCACCAGCAACCTCCCTCAAGACGGGGATGCCCGAGGCGCAGACCGGCGTGCCGCAGGCCATCGCCTCAAGCACCGGCAGGCCGAAACCCTCGTAGAGCGTTGGGAAGACGAAGATGCTTGCTCCCGAGTAAAGGATGGGGAGCTTCTCGTGTGGCACGGCGCCGAGAAAACGCACAGACCTGCCGAGGTGATTCTGCTCCACGTAGCGCTCGAGCACTGGCCTTTGCCTGGGGTGGTCTCCAGCGATGACGAGGGTCTGGTCGCGGCCGAGCATCACGTTGAGGTTGCTGAGCGCCTTGAGCAAGCGGGCGACGTTTTTGTGCTCTCGGAGGCTGCCCACGTAGAGGATATACGGCGGCCTGATCTCATAGTCGGCCTCCAGTCGCTCGACAACCTCGTCCGCAGGCAGCGGCTTGAATGTCTCTGCCACGCCATTGTAAATGACGCTTACCTTCTCCTCTGGGACGTTGAGACGCTCGACTATCTCGATCTTGCTGGCATTGGAGGCAGTGATGATCCTGTCGGCGACCCTCGCGGCGAGGCGCAGCATTGACTTGGCGTAAAGCCGCGCCGTTGTTGATGGCAGCAGCTCGGGGAAACGGAGGTGGTTGATGTCGTGAATTGAGATTACGTAGCGGCAGGGCTTGATGGGCGACGAGGCGTAGTGGAGCCAGTGCAGCAGGTCTACTTGGAACTTAGTCGCCTTCCGCGGGACGCGGATACTCTCCGAGATGGAATAGCGTTTTGCTTTCTCTTCCACAATGGTGAAGTTTGGCCCTGGTCTTTCAATCTGCGCCGGATCGCCGAGCAGGAAGAACTCGTCCTCGGCATCTACGAGGGCGAGGTTCTCGATCAGGTTTGACGTGATCGTCCCGATGCCATAATCGAGTATTTTTCTACAGTCGATGCCGATTCTCGCTGGCGTCATGGGAGTTAAGTCCGGCCCATCATATTCCGGCGCAGCTTCCCTAGCGCTGCGAAGGTTTGCCTGGCGGCACGCTTGAGCTGTCCGCTCGGCGCGGCACGTCAGGTCGTCTCGAGGTTGGACATCTCATCGAGGTCGAACATCTTACCATCTTGGGTGGCGGCAGTCGGCGCGGCACGCTGAATGTTCTCAAGCTTGCTGACGATCGATGCGATGCGGTCAGCGTTCTCCAGGATCGACTTCGCCTTTTGCCTCATGGCTTCGTCGCCCTTGGCAAGCATAGTCTGGAGCATCTGGGCAGAAAGCAGGATGCTGCACAACGGGTTGTTGATCTCGTGATTGACGGTTGCGACCATCCTCGCTATCGTCCTGAGCCGCTCTGCCTCAATTAGCTTCTCTTGCGCCTCTTTGAGCTCATTCTGCGCCTCGACCGCGCGCATGTAGAGTTTGGCATTCATTATCGCTATTGCAGCGTACTCCGTGAAGCGCTCCAGGACGGCCGTCTGCTCCTCGGTTATGGGCTGTCCCGACCTGTGGTTATCGACCGTAATAGTGCCCACAACGACGTCTTTAACAACCAGCGGGATTTTGGCCATTGGCCCCGGGAACAGCCTCGCGGCCTTTTCTGCGGTCTCGCCCTCACCGAAATCGCCGTTAGCGAAATACTTCGACTTGTCGTGAAGCACCTGCTTGGCCCAGGGCGCTATCTTATCGTCCGAAAGTGGCCACACCTTCTCCGCCAGAACCGCCTCATACTCATCCTCGGGAATGCCCATCCCCATCACCGCCTCCTCCAGCTTCCGGTCCCAGTCAATCAGCGAGAGAACCACGCGGTCGAACTGCACCGCGTTGCCTATGCTCAGCAGTATCTCCTTCAGGACCTTGTCCAGCTCAAGCGAGCTCGCAATGGATTTGGCGATGCGCTCAAAGGTCTCGAACTGCTCGGCCTGTTGCCTCAGCCAGTCGTTCTCCCGGCTCAAGCGGTCGTTTGTTTCTTCCAATTCATCAATTCGGGCGATCACTCGCTCGTAGAAGCGCTTGTTGTCAACGGCATCTCTCAGAGACGCGACTGTCCGCGGGAGATCAAACGGCTTCTTCAGGAAGAACGATGCGGCGTTGTTCCACGCTCTCAAGACCTCGCCAAGCGTGGGGTTGGCCGACGCAACGATAGTCGGGATTTGCCCCTCGGAGGTCGCGCTGCCGGCAAAGATGTCAATCCCCATGCCAGCAGCGAACTCAACGTCAACCAGGACAACGTCACATGCTCGTTGCTTGAGGCAAGTTCTTATCTCGTCCGCCGAAGAAAAGGACATCACCTCAAAGCCCGAATCTCGCAACACCAGACCGATCTGCTCGAGCAGATCGGGAGAATCTATGACCAGAACCTTTGCGGGAGCGTTTGAAATCTCTATGGACCCCGTCAATTCCCTCAACCCCTCCAAAAACTACGCAACCACGAAAGAACAGGTTACTCGTCTTAGAATTGCCGTCAACGGTTTTGTGAGAAAAAATGTCCCAGGCCCCAGACAGCCCAAGAAGACCTACGGGCAAAGTAGTCATCAGACATCTATATGCCCGCTGGGCTTGGAGAACCCGTGGGCCTACGGGCGAAAGGGCAAAGCGCGGGATTGCATCTGCGATTCCCCCTGCGATCTCTTTGTCTCTGTGGTGCATTCTCCATCAATCGCCATCGCCAGCGCACCAGCTGGAAAGCCCACACCACAAGACGGCAGGGCGCACCCCCGTCAGTAGAAGAGCGACACCAACCACATCAGAAGCCACAACGAGGCATTCGCCATGATGCCGGCGATGACATCGTCGATCATGACGCCGTGTCCACCCTCTATTTGCTGGATTCTCCTAAACCCTGGCTTGAGAACATCAAAGAACCTGAACGCGAAGAAGCCCGCAAGGACGAGGCGCCAGTCCAAAGGCATGTAGAACATGGTTATCATCGCACCTACAACCTCGTCAATGACGATCCGGCCATCGTCTTTCTTGCCCGATATCTTCTCTGCCCGGCCTGCTGCCCAGGCACCGACGAAGTACAGCGCCACGATGAGGAGAAGGTAGCCCCAGGCCGGCACGCCGAGCATGGAGGCCATGATGAAGATGAACAGGCCCGGGATAGTGCCGAACGTGCCGGGCACAATCGGTATTTCGCCAACGAACAAGGAGGTAGCTAGGACCTCCGCGAGACGGTCGCCAGGTGTAAGCGTAGTTTTCCCGTTTGCCACGCTGTTACTTGGAGCCTTCGTCTTTGGCGGATTCCTGGTCAAAATCCTCCCTATACACATCCGCCTCGAGCTCTTTGATCTGAGCCTCAAGCCTCGCTTGCCACTTTCTAGTTTTGGTCGCATAAGAAGCCAAGTATAGGTAGGTTCCCACCGTCAGAAGCGCCATGGCGACAAGCCCATAAATCAGCAGGTCATAGTTGTAGGAAAGCGAAAAGATCACGAAATCAAGAAAGATACAAAGAGAGATCAGTCGCCGGTTTGTAGCCTTGACCATTCTTCGCGCCTCGGTGCTTCTCATCCTCAGGTCAAAGAGTTCTTGTTGCTCTTTCCTGCGCACTTTTCTGGCTTCATCGTCGGCAAGCTGCGCACCGATCTCAGTCTCCTTGAATGCAGCCTCAAGCTCCTCCCTCATCTCCGCGGCGCTTCTTTTGCCTTTTGGCGTAGATGCCGGTGCGGTTTTTTTCATCAATTTGCCGTTGCGCTCAACGAACTCCTCGCCGCAGAACGGACACAGATAGGTGTCGTTAGCGGCAGAGTAGTTCAACTTATTGCCGCATTCGGGGCAAGGTTTTCTATCATTCTGCATGGTTGTTTATCTCCTATCGTCTCAGCAGCTCAACGCGTTAAAGTAGCAAAAATGCTTTCGTCAAAAGCAAATCACTGAGCAAAACCAGCACCGAGGACACAACCACGGCCCTCGTGGTGGAAATGCCGACTCCCCGTGTGCCTCCCAGTGTCGTCAGCCCCTGATAGCATCCAATCCCAGCGATTATCAACCCAAAAAAGAAACACTTGCCTATACCACTCAGGATATCCTCAGGCGCCAAAAAATCTAGCGAACTTGAGAGAAAGAAACTCGGCTTAATCCCTAGCTCAACCGACGCGATGATCATCCCGCCCAATATGCCAAGAATGTCGCCAACCAGCACCAGTAGCGGCAATGTTATCATTAACGCAACCACCCTAGGCATGACGAGCCGTTTCACCGGGCTGGCCCCCATCACTCTGAGCGCGTCGATCTGCTCGGACACCTTCATTGAGCCTATCTCCGCGGCGATGCCGGATGCAACCCTTCCTGTGACGATGAGCGCCACCAGAATCGGGCCAAGTTCGCGGGTGATCGCTACCGCTAAAACCTTTGCTACGTAGGGCTTTGCGCCGAATCTGACGAAGGCTGAGCCCGTCTGAAGGCAAAGAACCATCCCCGTGAACAACGAGGCGAGGCTCACTATCGTGAGAGACTTCAGGCCCAGGCTCTCCATCTGTTCCACGATGAGGCCTATCTCGAACGGACGCCTGAACAAGGATGCGAGCGCCCTGCCGACCAGGATTGCGCTCGCACCAGCATATCTAACCGTCTCGGTTATTCGAGCATCGAGCGCCTCAATCCTTGACGAAGCCAATCTTCAAAGCCTCTTACGCTCCTGCCCACTTTGGTAAATTAAAATGGGCGCAAAGGCCCTTGCTGGCCTCTGCCAGATGGGAACCACAACGCGAGGCGCAGAGATCACCCGATCGCTCTGTCCAGCGATTTCTTGATCCTATCGATAGGCACCACACCGACGATCGAATCAACCCGCTCACCGCCTTTGAAAATCATCAGCGTCGGTATCGCGCGGATGCCGTAGTTGGCAGACGTGTTCGGGCACTCATCGACATTTATCTGGCCGAACTTGACCTTGCCATCGTACTCTACGGCCAGCTTCTCAACCGCGGGGGCGATCATAAAGCAAGGAGCGCACCATTCTGCCCAGAAATCGACCAGGACCGGCACGTCGGATTGAAGAACCTCCGCATCGAAATTCGCATCAGTAAAGGCTGGTAAGTTTGACATTTTGCTCCTCTTTCAATACAACATTACACTTAAGCAGCTGT
>QMNL01000139.1 GCA_003647755.1 Candidatus Coatesiibacteriota bacterium | reverse complement strand
AGCGATGATTGACGTAGGATCGATGTCCCGTCGAGCCGCGACGAGAAAAAGCGGCGTCGAGCCGCCGCACTCCAAAGGGCTACAACCATCTGCGTCAATCTGATTACTGGGGCGCCGCACCCCAACAAGCACACGCCCACAAGACCGCGCTGCTGTTGCAGCGATTACCCGCCGGTTGACATAAGACGGCCTGCCTGCCTATATTGGCCAACAATTGCGGCTTTGGGTGCACAATAATGTGGGTATAAGCCGGCATGTTCAGGTGGGAGATAGGCAAAGTTGATGACTCATAAGGTCTCGCATGTGGCCCTGGGGCTTGCGCTTCTTGCGCTTTCGTTTCTGCACGTCGGCCTGGCGGCGACTCAGAGCCCCAGCACGGCCACTGTCTCGGCGCAGGTAACCATAGCCTACACCGGCGAGACGCATGCGATGATCGAGCCCTGCAACTGCCCAGCCGAGCCGCTCGGCGGCGTGGCGAGGCGAGCACACGAGATAGAGCTTTTGCGTTCGGAGACCCCCGACCTGCTGCTCTTGGACGGTGGCGGCTGCTTCGCACAGGGGATTTACGATGAGTACATCCAGGGAGAACAGCTCGACAAGCAGCGGACGTTCGTCGCGCTCAAAGCGATGGCGCTGATGAGATACGACGCGGTGTGCCTCGGCGATGACGAGTTCGCGTTCGGGCAGGAGGCGATCAAGTGGGCGGAGAGCTCGTTAGGCTTGACGTTCGTCTCGTGCAACGTTCAGACCGGGGATGGCAAGCCCTTTGTAAGACCGTTCATCATAAAGAGAGTTGGCGGGAAGAATGTGCTTATCACCGGCGTCTGCACGCCCGAGGTGGAGTTCGGCGATTACTGGCAGCAGTTCGCGGGCTTGCAGGTGTTGGAGGCTGAAGAGGCCGTCAGCAAGCTTCTTGCGGAGCAGCGCAGCAAGGTTGACGTCGTGATTGTGCTCTCGCACCTCGGCGAGGAGGCCTCCAGCAGGCTTGCCCAGCACGTGCACGGCATCGACCTCGTCCTAAACTCCGGCCGGCGCACGACCACGAGGCGCTCGTTCGAGGTTGGAGGCTGCCACGTTGTCAATTTTGATTACCAGGCAAGGAACCTGGTCCTGGCGAGGCTCACGCCTGACGCAGCGGAGCCAAGCCAACATCTTGCAGTGGAGGAGATCCCGCTGTCAAAAGACGTCCCGGACGATCCTGCGGTGGCCGCGCTGGTCAGGGATTTTCTCAAATCAAGGGAGAGTGGCAGGATCAGGCCAACGGTGAGGCTCGACCTTTATGTGATGAGTTTCTGCCCATACGCCAAGCCCGCTTTCAAGACGTTGTTTGAGCTTAAAAAAGACTTCGGGGACGCTGTCGAGCCACACGTTTACTACATCGTGCAGTATGTTGACGAGGGCGAGTTCGACTCGCTTCATGGCGAGGAAGAGGTCGAGGAGGACATGCGTCAGCTCTGTGTGCTTAAGACGCAGCCGGAGAAGTTCGTGCCCTACGTGGAGTGCAGGAACGCGTCCGTGGAGGGGACGAGCTGGCAGGAGTGCGCCTCGAGCGTTGGCATTGACCTGAAAGCGCTTTCGGAGTGCCTCGCGAGCGGCTACCCCGAGCGACAGCTCAGGAGCATGGCGACGAGGGAGCGAAGGCTCCGCGTGAACGCCTCGCCGACGCTTTACATAAACAATCAGCTGTTTGGGGGCCGCATCGACAGGAGGCTACTTGGACGGAGCGTCTGCACAATTCTGGGGCATGGAGCTTCTGAGGTTAGGGCCTGCAGGGACCTGCCGAAGTGCCTGCACGACTTCGATTGCCCCCGCAAGAAGGGGATGATCGCTCGCTGCGTCAATCCGGGCACCAAGCAGTCCCGGTGTGAGTATGACGAGGCGGTAAGGGTGCCCGTCGATGTGGTTTATGATGCGAATTCAGTTGCGAGCAACGAGGATCGGATAATCAACTCAACGCTGGCGATAATGCCAGGGCTTGAGGTGAAGAGGGTTGAGGCCTCGACAGATGAGGGCAAGCGGCTGATTGCGGCCTATGGCCTAAGGATGCTTCCGGGATACATTTTCGGGCTTGAGGCGCTTAAGGCGCGCAACTTTGCGCAGCTAAAGTCCGCGTTCAGGAGAGTGAACGACAGGCTGGTGTTTAGGCCCGAGATGTCAGGCGCCAACGTGGTGGTGAGCAGGCCATTGATCAAGGGGAAGCTGGACGTCTTCATTTCGGCGACGGCGAAGGCTGGTCTCGAGGGCCTTGCGCGTATCACCAAGCTGCGGGACGAAGGGAAGTTGCGTCCATTTGAGCTCCATCACATAGTCTATCTGGACGACAATGGCGCTATCATCGCCCAGACTGGTCTCTCCGAACTGCAAGAGGCGCAGCGGCAGGAGGCGATGCTGATGCAGGATGGGGCCAAGTTCGACAAGTACATCTTGCTCCGTGCAAAGGCTCCGGATAACTCCTACTGGGAGGAACCGATAGCCCAGGCGGGCTTCGAGCCGGCGAAGATCAAATCGTTGGCAGCATCCAAGGCAGTCGAGGCGAAGCTCGAGGCGGATGCAAATCTCTGCGCGCAGCTGCGAGTCGGGGGGGCGCTTGTGTTTGTGATAGACAACCGCGAGACTGTTCCGATCGCGAACATGCAGATGTTGGATGACATACTCAAGAAGCTGGCGAAACGTCAGGACAAAAGGACGAACATCAAATGATCATACTTGGCATCACGGCATTTCAGCACGACTCGGCCGCGTGTGTGCTTGTCGATGGGAAGCTTGTGGCGGCCGCTGAAGAGGAACGGTTCACGCGCAAAAAGCACGACGGAGGCTTTCCCTACGGCGCGATCAGCTACTGCCTCGACGAGATCGGCGCCTCGATCAATGACGTGGCTTGGGTTGCATTCTGCATCAATCCGTGGCTGAACCTGCACCGCAAGCTCTTCCACCTAGCGAGGTATTTCCCCAGAACGTTGGCCTTCTGCCGGGACCAGGCCGACTACTCCAGCGGCATCCCGTCAATGATGGTCGCAAAACAGTATCTGAGAAAGCTCCCCGGCTACGACCCCAAGCAGGCACGATTCAAGTTCCAGTTCGTAGAACACCACATCGCCCACGCCTACAGCTGCTTCACAATCTCACCCTTTGACGAGGCCGCGATACTGACTGCGGACGGCATCGGGGAGTGGACGACGACGCTGCTTGCCCAAGGCCGCGGTAACACGATCTCGAAGTTCAAGGAAATATACTTCCCGTTCTCGCTTGGCGCATTCTACACAACCCTCACCACATACCTCGGCTTCAAACGCAACTCCGACGAGTACAAGGTGATGGGGCTTTCCTCATACGGCAAGACCGATGAATACTACAACGAGTTCAAGCGCGTGCTGAGGCTCGTGCCCGACGGCGAATACGAGATGGACATGTCGTTTTTCAACTACCAGTTTGGCAAGATTCCTTACTATTCGGACAAGTTTCTCCTGACTTTCGGTGAGGACAGGAAGCCCGGCCAGGAGGTTTCTGACAGGCACGCTGAGGTTGCCCGCGGCGGCCAGCGACGCCTCGAGGACGCGCTGCTGCACATGGCGAACTACTTGCACAAGATCACGGGCAGCAAGAACCTCTGCCTCAATGGGGGCGTTGCTCTCAATTGCGTCGCAAATGGCCGGCTCATAAAAGAGACGCAGTTTGAGGATATTTATGTCCAGCCCGCGGCCTATGACGCAGGCGCAGCCGTGGGCGCTGCGTTCTTCGTCCACAACGGCATCCTCGGCAATCCGCGGGATTTCGTCATGGACAACACCTTCTGGGGTCCCGAATACAGCCACGAGCAGATTGAGGCGTTTCTTAAGCTCGCCAAGGTCCCGTTCAGGGAAGTGAAGGACCCGTCCGCGGAGGCGGCCAAACTCCTCGCCAACGGGCATGTCATCGGATGGTTCCAGGGACGGATGGAGTTCGGGCCTCGTGCGCTGGGCAAACGAAGCATCCTGGCCGATCCACGCGACCCCCAGATGAAGGATGTCGTGAACGAGCAGGTGAAGCACCGTGAGTCGTTCAGGCCTTTTGCGCCCTCGATCTTAGCGGAGAAGGTGTCCGAGTACTTCGATTTCTCCTATCCCTCACCGTTCATGCTTCTCGTTTACAATGTCCTGCCAGAAAAGCGAAAGGTGATCCCATCGGTAACTCACGTTGACGGGACTGGCCGCGTTCACACCGTTGTCAAGTCGATGGACCCGCTCTACTACAACCTCATCGCCGAGTTCGAGCGGCTAACTGGGGTCCCTGTCGTCCTGAACACGTCGTTCAACGTAAAGGAGGAGCCGATAGTGTGCACGCCTAAAGACGCTCTACGGTGCTTCTACACGACGGGCTTGGACGACCTGGTGATCGACAATTTCGTGCTCAGCAAGACGCCAGCGCAGAGGAGACCTCGGTGAATCGTCCAGCCAGGCTTGTGCGTGCCCGTCCGGGCTTGTTCGGCGCACTGTTGATGGCGAGCATATTGGCTCTCGCCTGCGACTCAGTCAGTCTCGCTCAGGATGAACCGGAATTCGTGAAGGTGGACTTCGAGGTTCAGGCCACGCCGAGCGTTGTGGCCTTTTTCAGCGGCAACTCGAACGGGACGATGACGCGTTCCAGTTGCTCCGACCCACAGCTGGGCGGCTTTGCGAGGCGCCGGACATTTGCGCTGGAGTGCATCGAGCCGCGAGATAACGCGCTGCTTCTGGACGTGGGCAATCTCTTCAACGGCAGCGGGCCACGCCAACGGCTGAAGTCGTGGTCCATGATCGCTGCCCTGAACATCATGGGCTACGACGCAATGGGGCTCGGTTTGAAGGACTTCACGTTCGGGCTTCGGCACCTGAAGGCTCTCCAGCGGCGGGCTTGGTTCCCGTTCCTCTGCGCAAACGTGCTTGACGCCGAGACCCAAGAGCCTGTCTTCAATCCGTTCATGCTCTGGCATGCCACCGGCGCGACCGTCTGCGTTAGCGCCGTCGTCTCTCCGACCGACGAGGGCCTCATAGTGGACTGGACGAAGGACGATGAGGGCAACAGGACGGTTGAGGTCGAGGCGCCTGACGAGGCGCTGAAACGGGTGCTGGCGTCGAATGCAACCATCGCAAACATCGTGATCGTGCTGGCACAGATGCCCTTGGACGAGGCGATCGATCTTGCCGAACGGCTCCCTCGTATAGACGTCGTCGTCTTCTCCGACCGCGGGAACACGACGGACTTGCTCCACGGCGAGACTATCCTTATCGCCGCCGGGACGAAGACCAAGTCGCTGAAGGGGCTTGAGCTCTTCTGCGATGAGACTGGCTGGGCAGACCGCTACAATATAGAGTCTTTCCCAATTGTGGAGGCGATCGAGCCCTCCTCCAGTGTGGTCAACCTATATCAGCGGTTCTTGGCCCGCAGGACGCTTTTTCAGCCCGAGGACTTGAGGCAACCCACGTTCTCTGTCGATCAGTCCATTTTCGCTGAGCCGCGGGAGTAACGACACGCCAACGGGGAACGCAATAATCACATTAATGGGAAGGCACATGGGGGGATGAACACGCTTTGCCGCTGCGCAGAGGCTATGACTTGGGCAAGCATCCGTCTGTAAGTTACACCCGTTGAGTGACTTTGGAGTGCGGCGGCTTGACGCCGCTTTCATTTGCGGTGGCT
>QMNL01000138.1 GCA_003647755.1 Candidatus Coatesiibacteriota bacterium | reverse complement strand
CAAGAAGTACAGGCTATTATATGGAGAAGAGCCAGATGATGCGGATCTGGAGATAAAGGTGAGGAGAGCAAAGGCAAAGAGAATAAAGATAAAGGATACCTTTCATCGGTGTGTTGAGATGGTTTTTGAAGCAAGCGGTAGCAAAGAACTTCTAACCATTGGCTATCAGGCAGGATTCGGCGAAAGAAATTCCATGGGCTTTGGGATGGTGAAGGTAGTATGAACACTTCTGGGGTTGAAGATTACAGGATAGAAAGGGACAAATTAGAACAATTGGTATTAAAAAGAATTCATTGGGCTGGTTGGGAGACAAATAGGGGTAAAGGAAGAAAAATACCGATAGATTTTGATGGATTATTAAATGCCGTACTATCCGGAGCGATACCTAATATTTCCAAACGTTTTGAGGGGACAAAAAGTCCAGAGGATTGCGCAAAGGTTGTATTAGACTATTTGATGAAAACCAAAGATATTAGTTCATCTCATTTTCCAACAATTTTACAAAAAAGTGAAGCTCCCAATTACCATTTTTCCGATTACCAAATGGATACAAGTGAGAATTCTAAGGAAAATATACTGAATTGGTTATTGTCTTTTTACTACATTGATCTAATCAGATTTGAGGGTAGAAGGGTAAAGCAAAGGACAATTATCGGAATTAGAAGTGAAAACAGAAATATTAAAAAGTTATTAGAAAGTCACACTGAAAAGGGCGGATTATATCACTTCAAACTAAAAGTTGATGAGATCATAAAGCAATATACAGATAAAAAGATAGTATACTACCTACCGAGATATCCTTCTTCCGCTTACTTCACGCTTTTATTCTTACTTTCTCTCATAATGGAAGATTTAAAACTCAAGCATGATGCTATTCAGAATCTAAATTTTGAAACACTCCTCTTAAATAACAGCGGTGGAAATAAGTGGACATCTGTCTACCACCCAGTTGTAAATCTTGAAAGAATGTACAATCTGTTTTTCAACGATGAGGATTTGACCGATGTACTAAAATACAAATTTGTCGTATTTTTGGAGTCATTAAAACCGCCAAGACTGCAAAACCAAAATGTAGTTGAGTCTTATTATTCTTTGCTTTCATCTTTAGCGTTTTCAATCCTAATTGAAGGTTGTTTAAACGTTCAAAAGTTATCGCAGATTATAAGTGAAAAAATTTCGCTTGAATTAAGAGCTAAAAGGGAAAGACTAGACTATAACTTTAGTAAAATATTTTACGTAGATAATGTTCAATCAAAGTTTTTTGGAGGTGAGGTTATGGGCGATCTTGAAAATTTGCGAAAACAGTTGAAAGCTATAGCTTATGAAATAGGGAAGCTTGCTAATAAGGGAGATACACAAAAAAGTCTGCTGAAAAGGATAATCCTCGACTTGAAAAGCGAGGAGACGCCAATAACCTTTGTCGAGAAACTAGTCTCATATCTGCCAAGGTTAGAAAGGGAGAATATCAAAGTGATAATACCTCAAAATATCGTAACACTACCGATTAGAGATTTCTTTATAGTGAAAAATGAGTTTATTGTAATTCTTTGGAATAATTATGCGGGAGGTGAAAGACAATGAGAAAGATTGTTATTGGTATTTTAACGCACATTTCTGGGAATGTGAATGCAAACGAAGTCGAAGGTGACAGAATAAGAATCAAGAAACTTGTTTCATCAAGTGGAGAAACATATCCATTTGTTTCCGCTAGAGCCGTGAAAAGAGGAATTAGAGAAAAACTTAGGGAATTTGGGTTTGATGTCGATCCTTTCAGAATTGGCGAAGGGGATAAGTTAGCAGATAGTGGTGATCCGATAAAATATGTCGATAACGACTTGTTTGGATATCTTTATATCAAAGGAAATCAGCAGAAGGCGAGAATATCTCCGGTTTCAATGTCTCCAATTGTAGCAGTTGAACACACACCAATACAAATTGATTTTGGTGGCAGCTTTCCGAGAGAATTAAATGAAGATGTTAATCCAACACCATTTGAAATCGAAGTTGCAGACTTGATAGGACTGATGAAAGTTGTGATCACTGAAAGATGCGGCATGTTTATTGAAAGCGAAAGAACGGATCAGCTGAAAAAATGGGAAGAATACGTAAAAGAAGGTAAGATTGAAAAAACCGAGAAAGGCTACGAACTGAATAAGAATGAACGAATAAACAGGATAAAAGCAATACTGGAGATTCTACTCAACGAAGGTTGGGCGTATCCGAGAAGAGCTAACTTCTTTGCAATGGCTGAACACGTCTCTGCAATAGCTTATTGTGGAGAGAAGTTGTATCCAATTTGGAAAAACATGGATATCGAGAACAACACATTTATAATACCTGATTTAAGAAAAGACGACAGTAAGAAATTACTGAAAGTCTATAATTTAAAGTCAAGCAATATTCCGAATGAGGAAATAGAGAGAATGGCAGAGTGGCTGGTGAACGGTAAATGGAGAGGGGATTGACCGTTGATATTCTCTTCGATTTGGCACACTTCAAAGTTCATACAACGATGAAAAGTAGATCATCCTATATCATTCCTTTACCAACTACAGTGATAGGCTTTTTCTTTGCTATTTTAGGAAAGAGTAGAGAAGAATACATTAGAGAAAGGGTTATGTTTAAAGCGGGTGCAAAACTGCTAGAAATTAAAGGAATTTGCAGGGAAAACGCACAGATGTTAAAGTTAAAAAGGAGCAGGGAGGAAAGCACTACTGAGGAGTTAATTATATTGTTTAGACCCAAATATAGATTCGCCATATGGGGCAACAAGAAAACAATTAACGAGCTATATGAAAGAATTAGCGAATTTAATTTTGAATTCGTCCCTTACGCTGGAATTAGCGACCTTATCTTTTTTGATACCACGAATCCGAAGCTCTACGACAAATATGAAGAAACAAACGAAATTGAAGATACATACCTGCCAAAAAACCTCTTTAGTTCTTTAGAAATGAGGGAAGGTAGCATCGTTTACAATTTGCCTTACGTTTATTTAGGAGGTCCAAAAACGGTCATAATGGGATTAAACGTTAAGTTTAAACTGAAGGAGAAGGTTAATGTAATTGGTGAAGTCCCGCTTTACGATTGTTTTTTGAGGTTGTGATAATGGATTTTACATCTTTGGGATTGGACGATTTATCAAAGACATCTCACAAGAAAAATAATAGGATGAAATCACTTAGAGAACATATCGATGAAGTTAAGCAAATATCTTATTTGCTAGCCAAAAATCATAATTTACTTAAATTTAAAGAGATAATTGATCTTCTGGTAGATTGGCATGATGTAGGCAAATTAAATCCCAAATGGAATATAAATAACGACAAAAATCCACCGCATTCTGCATTGTCGGCGTATCTTTATCTTGATAACTTCGAAAACCTTGACCCAATGCTGTTCTACTTAATTTTGAAGCACCATTCCTGCCTGAACCCACACGATGCATATCCCACCTTTTCGAAATGTCGAGAAATTTTGGGAAAATATATAATACAGGCTGTGAAAGGGATGGAACTAAAGATTGGTGTTAGTAGAAAGAATTTAAACATAACGACAAAGAAGATTTGTACCGCGTTACACCAGTTACAGAAAAAAATAGAGGATTATAATCTCAACATCGTTTATGCTGATTTATTTGGAATTTTCAAAACTGCGGACATACTTTCCGCTATGTTTGAAAAAGATGTAGAAATTTTTGAAGAAATTGTGCATTTAAACAGAAGCAAAGTAGAGCATAATATTAAAGGATATGTAAATTCAAAAGGCCTCGAATTCGATCAAAATCGATGGAAAATCTTTTGCGATATGGCTAATACAAGAGAGGATGTGTTGTTTACGGCTCCAACTGGATGGGGAAAAACTTTCGCTTCTATAATTACTGCACTAAATAAACAACCAAGACATGTAATTTATGTTCTGCCAACAATGACATCAATTAGAAAAATGAAAAATACACTTAGCAACATCTTTGATTGTAGAGTTGAAGAAAACTACTATTTTGCAGATGTTGAAAAACTGCGTGAAGATTCACACCCCGACCTCGATATGTTTATTTCAAAATCTTTTTTGAGTCCTGTGACCATAACAACCTTGGATCAAATTATTTTAAGTTTCTTGCATGTCGGCAAATATTTTCTAAAGAGATTTCACTTCAGAGATTCGGTATTTGTTTTTGACGAATTTCATGCTTACCCAATTAATGGACTATATATTCTGCTGAAATTCATAAAAAAGTTTAATGAAAGTTTTGGATACGGCATTAGATCTATTTTTATGTCAGCTACGTCTCATCCCGATTTGGAGAAATTAATAGAAGAATATACACCCACGTCAAAATTCGAATTCATTAGAGAGTATGAAAAAAGGAGGAGATATGTTTACAGCATAGAGTCTTTGGATATAGCGGATGATGAATCCTTAAGATCTATTGTTAAAAAAGCTGAAAGCGATAATGTTTTGGTTTTATGCAATACTGTTGAAAAGGCTATTAAAACCTATTTACTCCTGAAAAGTGAATATAGCTTCAAAAGAATACTCTTACTTCACTCTCGGTTTACATACCAAGATAGAAGAAATAAAGAAGACTTATTGGAGAAATTTTCTAAGTCGAAAGGTTTTGTGTTGGTTTCTACACAAGTTGCGGAGGTAAGTCTCGACATGTCATTTGATTATCTATTTACAGAAGTTGCTCCAATTCCATCATTGATTCAAAGATTCGGTAGAGTGAACAGATATTCAAACAAAACCGATCAAATAAATGTTAATATATTTTATCCAGATGAAATTGAAAACAGTAAGAGGTATCCCTACAATAAGGATGAATTAAAACTAACGTTTGACGAACTAATACAGTTAGAAGATAGGATTAAAAACGAATTAGTTTTAATAGAACATTTCAGGGCACTTCCTTTGGGGTTAGATGAAGCAGAATTAAGGGAAATAGATAGATATCTCAAAAAGTGGGAAAAAGATACTAGATACTTTTTTTCAATCGATTTAACAGATGATAAGTTAAATAAGCTCATAAGGTTTAGGGATACTAATACAGCCCTAATAATCCCTAAATGTTTCAGAATGACGGCAGCGAACATCCTGTATAGCAACGAAATGTATAAGTTACAGAGATTAAAAGAATACCTCGCACCCGTTCCAATCTGGTGGATAGTCGATAGCTTAAATCAAAGTTTAGTCGACGAAATCGAAAATATTCCAATTTTGTTAAATCCAAGATTTCAATACTCCCATGAAATTGGTTATTTTGATACTGAGAAATTATGCGAGTTTTTAGATCAGATAGAAATTTGTCAAGAAGAAACATCTATACTTTGAGATAAGTTTCTTATTAACCTTTAAACACATTTTTAAATTTTTAACTCACGGAAAAAACCAATAGAAAAGAAAAACTTTGGAAGAATGAAGAGAAACATAAGCTGAAAATCTACATGCCAGAAAAACATATATCGTACGACGAAAAGTTAATTCAAAAAACAAGAAATATTATTACGAATTTTACCATGAGCCAAGGAGCTACGAAAAATGATAGAAAATCCAACCAAGACTATCTAAAAAGCGCCACTAGAACAACATCCACTATATCTTTACCTTACAATACAAACAAAAATATTTCCTCCTTCCGCCAGCCTGCAAGTGTTTTCAATTTTT
>QMNL01000137.1 GCA_003647755.1 Candidatus Coatesiibacteriota bacterium | reverse complement strand
TTGGCCAGGAAGTCCTGAATGTCTTCGAGGCCGCTCTCGATGGATTGGCCGGCCCCTTTTATTTTCGCCAGTGCGTTCTTGCCGTGGTGTGCGATGCCTCGTCCGAGCGAGACGGCGCCCGCCTGGTCGGAGAGCTCGACGACGGACTGCTCCAGCGCCTTCTGGTAGGCCCTGTTCTCTCGGCTTAGCCGGACCTTTTGCAGGGCGCTTCTGATGCGTCCTATGAGCCTCTCCGGCTCCCTTCTGATGTCCTGCTTGCGGACGTAGTCGAAGATGCCGCTCCTGTATGCGGAGTCAACGTCCTTGAATTCGGCCCAAGCGCTCAGCACGATTGCGCCGATATCGGGAAAGCGTTCGTGGACGCGGCCGATGATGTCGGAGCCTCTGACTGGCATGCGTTGGTCGGCGATGATGAGCCAATAGCCGCCCTTTTGGAGCTCGTCATAGACCTTCTGCTCGTCGGCCGTTGTCTGGATGTGGACGCCATGGAACTCCATGTTCTCGTCCTTAAGCTCGTTCATCTCCTCGAGGACGATCTCCAGCAGATCGGGCTCGTCTTCCACATATAGTATTTTCGTTACGTCATTTTGCATTGCGCTCACCCATCAAATCATCGCCCCACAAGTGCACTAACGAGGCCATTCTATCGCTCGATTGTCAAGTGCACGGCGGCGTATCAGTGCTTCAATTACGTTTCTTGATCACTTGCCAGCAGGCCCAAACGACGCATTTTGCGCCAAAGGGTCGTCTTGTGGATGCCAAGCTCGCGGGCGGTCGCCAGCCGGTTGCCTCCGTTGCGCTCGAGCGCCTCAACGATCAGCCGCGCCTCGACATCGCGCAGTGTGCCGGAATAGGACGTTGGCTTGGCGACGGTTTTGGGCTGGAGATAGACTGGTAAGTGCTGCGGCTCGATAATTCTGCCGCTGCACAGGACGAATGCGTGCTCGATAACGTTCTTCAGTTCCCGGATGTTTCCGGGGAAGTCAAATCTCATCAGGACAGATAGGGCGTCCGGCGAGATGCCTGCTATGTTCTTGCCCTTCAGACGGTTGAAATGCGTGATGAAGTGCTCGATTAGAAGCGGGATGTCCTTGCGCCGCTCGCGAAGTGGAGGGAGTCGCAGGTTAACCACGTTTATTCGGTAGTAGAGGTCCTGCCTGAAGTCGCCTCTTTCGACAAGTTGCCTCAGATCACGATTGGTGGCTGCGATTATTCGGACGTCTGCCCGAATCGTTTCTGACGAGCCAAGCGGCTCGTATGTTCCCTCCTGCACAACACGGAGGAGCCTGACCTGCATAGAGGGAGAGATCTCGCCGATTTCATCGAGGAATAAAGTGCCTCCATCGGCCAGGGCGAAGCGCCCCTTGCGGTCTGAGGTGGCATCCGTGAACGCCCCTTTCTTGTGGCCGAAGAGCTCCGATTCCAGGAGCGTGTCCGGCAGCGCACCGCTATTGACAACCACTAGCGCCTTGTCCCGGCGCGGGCTCAGGTCATGGATCGCCCTACACAAGAGCTCCTTTCCTGTGCCGCTCTCGCCCTCGATGAGGACGGCGCTGTCGCTCTCAGCCACGGCCGGCAGGATGTTGAAAAGCTCCAACATCTCCTTGTTCTGGCTGATCATATCGGAGAAGGTGTAGCGCTGCTCGACCTGCTTCTTCAGCTCCTCAACGAGGCTGAGGTCCCGGAACGTCTCAACGCCGCCGATTACATTGCCATCATCGTCCCGCAAGACAGCCGTCGAGACGCTCAAGGGGACCCTCTCGCCGGTGGAGTTGATCATAAACAACGCCTTGCACAAAACCGGCTTCCCCGTCTTCATGGTCTGTCGGAGCGCGCAGTCCGACTCGCAGATTGTCGCCCGCAGCACCTCCCAGCATGGCCTTCCAACCGCATCCTCGCGTGAGACGCCCGTTATTCGCTCCGCTGCGCGGTTGAACAGCGTGATGCGGAATTGGAGATCGACCGTGAAGACCCCATCGGTGATCGAGTCGAGTATGACCTCGATGTGCTTCTGATCTTTTTGTCTCATCAGCCTCCCTGTCGAGCTGCGATCCGCAACACTGCAAACTGCTCTGCTATATCGTATCGAAGAATAGCAAAGGAAAGCCGGAGAATCAAGACGTGGCGCCTAAAGGTTGCAATCTGCGACCTACGAACGGCATCAGCCGCTACGGACTCGCAGGACTAACCACCGTGAGCAGGGGGAATGTCTCAGCAAGGCCACTGGTGATGAACTCAACCGCCATCGCCGCAAGCATCAGGCCCATTATCCGAGTGAATATGTTGATCCCCGTCCTGCCGAGGCGCTTGGCCAGCGGGGCGCCGATCCTAAACAGGAGGTAGATGGCCGCTCCTATCAGCAGGATCGTCCCGATCATGATCAGCATATATGCAGACCCGGGCGAGTGTTGTTCTTGGAGGATCACCGTGCTGATGGCACCAGGCCCTGCAAGCAGGGGGATGGCCAGTGGAACGACAGCAATATCCTCTTTCTCGGCACTCTCGGTCGCCTCGTGCGGCGTGTACTTCGACCTGGGCTGGCGAGCACGAACCATGGCAATGGCAATCAGGAGAATCAGGATGCCGCCGCCTATCCTGAAGGCCGGTATGCCCACCCCGAAAAAGGCCAAAATACGCTGACCGAGAAACGCGGATACCATCAGAACCGCGCAGACCGCCACCGCCGTCCTTTTGGGTATTCGTCGAACCTCGTCATAGTCGCGCCCCTGCGACAGCGACACAAAGATCGGCACCGCGCCAATGGGGTTTATGATCGCAAACAGCGCTACGAAAATTTTCACGAAATAAACTATCGGGCTCACTTTGGCTCGACCTCCCCAATCGATCTCATTTCTTGAGCCAATACCTTACACTCCTCTTGCACTTGCCACGTCGTTCAACATGTGTAGCGAAACACCAAATGAGGGAAAAGGTTCCGAGCGCCAATCAGTCGCAAATGCCAGTCCGGCAAAAGCCCCCCAGACCGTTAGCTGACGTTGTTGTCCTTAACAAGCCGCTTCCTCCACCTGTGCGATATCCAGCTCCACTGTTCGGGGTCCTTCCGAACCACGGCCTCTATCGCCTTCGTCATAACGGCTGTTGCCTGGCGAACGGATTCGTCGTTGTAGTCGCTGGGCATGTCCAGAGAAGGCTGGACGACGATCTTCTGCCTCCCTCCCGGCAGGTTATATGCAAATGCTGGCACCACCTCCGCCCCAGACCGAATGGCCAGTGCAGCTGGGCCTTTTGGTGTCGGGACCTGGTAGCCGAAGAAGTCAACGAAGACGCCGCCCTTCCTGGCCTCCTCGTCCATTATCAGGCAGACCACCTCGCCATTGTTGAGGCGCTTCAGGCATTCCCTGAACGATGCCCACTGGGGGCTGCGGTCGATCGGATGCATCCCAAAGCCCTCCTGGCACCTCTTGAATATGGCGGCGGTCTTGGGGTCCTTTGGCATGTTGATGACCGCCGAGAACGGGAAGTCCTCCGTGGCAAGTCTGAGACATAACATCATAAAATTGCCAAAGTGTGCGCTGAGAACTACGACTCCCTTGCCCTTACTAAGAGCGCTACGGATGTGTTCCAGCCCCTCCAGCCGGACCAAGTTAGAGACCTGGTCCGGGTGCCCCACGAACCAAACAAGATCGAGGGCGTTCCTGGCCAAGTTACGGGCGACTCGCTTACATATTTCGACCCGCTCTTCCGCTGATAGATCTGGCAGGGCAAGCCTCATGTTGCCAAGCGCACGCCGCCAATCGCTCTTCCTCACGTGCCAGGCGATATTGCCCGCCCACTCTGAAAGCCGCTCGATCCACCCTAACGGCAATCGAGGCAACACGCCAAGAACCGCCCTGAGCAACTGCCGCCCCGTCCAGATTTTCGCCGCCCGGACCAGCCGTTTACGAGCCTTCCTAAACCGCCTCTTCAATCGCATCAGCGCCTCGGCAGGGCCACAAGATCATCGAAAAGAGCGTTTGCCGTCAAGCCTGCGCGGTGAGCGAGCGCCTGTCGATCTTGCCCATTTTGGTCCTCGGCAGAGCCTCGCGGAACTCGATCTGCCTGGGCACCTTGAAATCCGCCAACCGCTCGCGGCAGAATGTCAGAATCTCGCCCTCCTTCGTCCGGTAACCGGACTTCAGCACGACCGCGGCCTTGAGAATCACCCCCCTCAACTTGTGAGGAACGGCAAAAACAGCCGCCTCAAACACGGCCGGGTGCTCCAAAAGCACGTTCTCAACCTCCCCGGGATGGACGTTCAACCCGCCGGTGATTATCATGTCGTCCTTTCTGCCAACGATGTAGAAAAAGCCCTCGTCATCAAAATACCCAGCATCCCGCGTGTGATACCAGCCGTCCTTGATGACCTCCGCCGTCGCCTTGGGGTCGTTGAGATAGCCCTTCATCACATGCGGCCCCCTCACTACTATCTCGCCAATCTGCCCCGCCGGAAGCTCCTGCCCCCCATCGTCAACCACCTTGACCTCGCACCGAGGCGTGGGCTTCCCAACGCTGCCGATCTTCCGCCGTGCATCCTCTGTCCTCATTAGCAGCACCAACGGCGACGTCTCCGTCGCCCCGTAGCCCTGAAGGACAGCCGTATTGGGAGCACACTCACTGAACTCCCTGAGCACCGGCACTGGCACAATGGTCCCCATCATCGCCACGAACCGCAGGGAGCGAAGCCGCGAGGGCTGTCCCTTGGCCTGCCGGAAAATGACCTGAAATATCGCTGGAACCCCATGGAACCAAGTAACTTTGTGCCTTTCGATCATTGAAATCGCCTTTTCAGGCTGTGAAACATCTAGGAGCACGATCGGATTGCGCCGAAGCACCGCCTCGTTGCAGACGATTGGGCCTGATATGTGCGACATCGGGAGGATCATCCCTATGACTTCGGACTCCGAGGTATCCAGGACGGCGTGCATCGTCTCTGGAAACAGGTCGAGCTGCGAGTAGGTGAGAACGACTACGTGCCGCGCCCCGGTCGTGCCCGAAGTTCCGAGGTAGAGCGCATCGTCCCCGGGCAAAACCCCCTCAACCTCAAAACCATCCACTGAGCTGTCCATCCCCTCGGCACCGTCAAGCAGGCCGCGCACGTCAACCACCTCGACATCAAACGCAAGCCGGCCCGCGGCATCATTGGCAACCTGCTTATGTTGAGCCGTAGTCAATACTGCCCCGGGCCTCGTTGCGCCGATAAACGCGGCGAGTTCAGGAGCAGCCAACCGAACGTCAGCCGGCGCAACAACTCCACCCAAAAGCATTACGGCAAAATAGCTAACGACAAACTCTATGGAATTAGGTAAGAACAACACGACAGCACAGCCCTTCCCGCAGCCCTGCTCGCGCAGGCGAGCTGCGAGAACCGTCGCCCTCGTCAAGAGTTCTTTGTTCGTTACCCGCCTCTCATCCTCGATCACTGCGAGCTTGTCTGGAACCTCACTAGCCGTCTTAATCAGTAATTTACCCGGATGCATGGCTGCTCCTCCCTTCAACTATCACCAATCAAAAAGCGCAGACGCCACAATGGGCAGATACTACTGTAGTTGGTGCTGCGCTGACAAGGGCACAGAGAGGCCCCTAATAATCAGATTGACGCAGATGGTTCTAGCCCTTTGGAGTGCGGCGGCTTGACGCCGCGCTCCAATAGACAGCTTCATCTCTTTCC
>QMNL01000136.1 GCA_003647755.1 Candidatus Coatesiibacteriota bacterium | reverse complement strand
TTTCTCAAAGAGATGAAACTGTCTATTGGAGCGCGGTGTCAAGCCACCGCAAATGAAAGCGGCGTCAAGCCGCGGCACTCCAAAGTCACGCACAGATGCAACTTACAGACCGATGCCTGCCTAGCTCATCGCCTCTGCGCAGCGGCAAAGCGTGTTCATCCTGCGATCTGCCTTGCCATCTAATCTATTATTGGGGTCTTCGGAGTTGCTTGATCACAAGCTGCGGCGCATATAGTGTTGTGTGGTTGATTGATAGACCTTCAATTGGAGAGCGAAATGCGTAGGGCGAGGGTTTTAGTCTGGCTCAAGAAGGACGTTCTTGACCCCCAGGGGCGCACGATAACTGAGGCGCTGCACGGGCTTGGATACGATCTGGTGGAGGACGTTCGGCAGGGCAAGGTGTTCGACATCAAGCTGGATGACGGCGGCGTGGATGATGAGGCATTAGTTGCGGCTCTGTCCGAGATGTCGAGGCGTTTGCTGTCGAATCCGGTGATCGAGGACTACAGCATAGAGCTCTTGGAATGAGGCTTTGATGGCCGTCGGTTTGCTCTAGGGAGCGTTTCCCGCGGGTCCGTTGAGGAGGTATCCCAGTTGTCTGTCAGGTTTGGAATCGTAGTTTTCCCGGGAACTAACTGCGACCTCGACACGAAAGCTGCGCTCGAGGCGAGCGGCGTAGAGAGCCATTTTGTGTGGCACACGGCAACGAGGTTGGACGGTTTTGAATGCGTGATTCTGCCGGGAGGCTTCGCCCATGGGGACTACCTGCGAACTGGCGCGATTGCGGCCTTCTCTCCCATCATTCCGGCCTTAAGGCGCCACATAGACGCTGGTGGCCTCGTGATCGGGATATGTAATGGGTTTCAGGTGCTCTTGGAGATGGGCGTGCTGCCCGGCGCCATGATGCGCAATCGAAGCCTTCGATTCATATGTCGGTTCGTCCACGTCTTGGTCGAGCAGGCCGATACGCCCTTCACCATGAACTGCACGCCCGGGCAGGTCCTGCGCATGCCAATCAGCCATTTCGAGGGCAACTATTACATCGACGAGGCCGGCCTCAAGTCGCTCATTGACAACAGGCAGGTGGTGCTGAGGTATTGCGATGCTGAGGGCAAGTGCACGCCCGAGTCGAACCCCAATGGTGCGGCGTTCAACATCGCGGGAATATGCAACGCAGATCGCAACGTCTTTGGCCTAATGCCGCATCCGGAGCGCGCCTCGGACTCGCTTCTCGGGTCGGTCGATGGCAAGTTGATCTTTGAATCGATAGCAGAGTCCGTTTCGGGGCGTTCAATTGGCCAAGCAGGGTGATATGACGGGTCTTCCGGATGTTCTGAGGGAACACAACCTCACCACAGAGGAATACGAGCGCATCGTGGAGCGACTCGGCAGGCCGCCAAACCGCGTGGAGCTCGGCATCTTCTCGGCGATGTGGTCTGAGCACTGCTGCTACAAGAGCTCGAAGCGGTATCTTAGCACGTTGCCGACTTCGGGCGAGCGCGTCATCCAGGGGCAGGGCGAGAACGCGGGCGTGATTGACCTTGGGGACGGCATCGCGCTCGTCTTCAAGATCGAATCCCACAACCATCCTTCGTTCATCGAGCCTTTCCAGGGGGCGGCGACTGGCGTTGGCGGAATACTACGCGACATTTTCACGATGGGCGCCCGTCCATTCGCGATTCTGGACTCGCTTCACTTCGGCAATCTCGATGAGCCACGGACTCGCTACATTATGCGCGGCGTGGTCTCAGGAATATCTTTTTACGGAAACTGCATAGGAGTGCCCACGGTCGGCGGCCAGACGCTATTCGCTGACTGTTACAGCAAAATCCCGTTGGTGAATGTGATGTGTGCGGGAATTGCGGGGAAGGACAAGATATTTCTCGGTAAGGCCAGCGGGCCGGGCAACGTCGTGATATACGCAGGCTCCAGAACTGGCCGCGATGGGCTGCACGGGGCGACTATGGCGTCATCGGCGTTCGATGAGACGAGCGAGGAGAGGCGCCCGACGGTGCAGGTGGGAGACCCGTTTGCCGAAAAGCTGGTTATGGACAGCTGCCTCGAGCTGATGCAGAGGGGGCTCATCGAGGGGATTCAGGACATGGGCGCGGCTGGGCTTGCGTGCTCAACCTCGGAGATGGCAGCGAGGGGCGGAACAGGCATCAGGATCGATCTCAGCAAGGTGCCGAGGCGAGCTGCCAACCTTACGCCCTACGAGATAATGTTGTCCGAGTCGCAGGAGCGAATGCTGCTCGTGGTAACGCCGCAGCACAAGGAGGAGGTCCTCGACGTTTTCAGCAAGTGGGGCGTCAAAGCAGTCGCCATAGGTATTGTTACAGGGGATGGCACGCTCGTAGTCGATGAGGGCACAAAGAGGGTGGCAGAGGTGCCCCTTGCCCTTCTCATCGGTCAGTGTCCCGTCTATGACCGCCCGACCGCGAGGCCGCCATCCCAGGCAAGACCAGGGGCAGTTGAGCGCGTTGACATCAGCCTGAAGGACGCGATTGAAGCCCTGGTCGGCTCGCCCAACTTGTGCGATAAGCGATGGGTGTTCGAGCAGTATGATCACCTCATCGGCACGAACACGGTTGTGGGCCCCGGGGCGGACGCGGCCGTCCTGCGCATCAAGGGCACCAAGAAGGCCGTGGCGCTTTGCCTGGACGGCAACGGGGCAAAGGCCGCCATCGACCCCTATTGGGCTGCGGTATCCGCTGTTGCCGAGTCGTTCCTGAACGTCTGCTGCACGGGCGGCAAGCCCCTTGCCATAACCAACTGCCTCAACTTCGGCAATCCTGAGCAGCCCTCCGTCATGTGGCAGTTTGCCGAGGCTACCAGAGGCTTGAAGGATGCCTGCGAGCTCCTCAAACTGCCCGTAACTGGCGGCAACGTCAGCTTCTACAACGAGACGCTCGGTGAGAGCATCTTTCCTACGCCCATCGTCGGGATGGTTGGCCTACTCGAGGACGTGCGCCTGGTGGTGCGGCCGGGTTTCAAGCGGGCAGGCGACGTTGTCCTGTTGCTCGGCAAAACTGATCCGAGGCTGGATGGGTCGGAGCTAGCGGGGATAGTGACGGGAAGTCGCGGGAAGGAGCTCCCCCCGGTCGATCTTGAGGCTCACAAACGTCTCTCGCAAGTCTTGTTAAAGCTTGGTCGCGATGGCCTGCTGCAATCTGCTCACGACTGCTCTGAGGGCGGAATAGCGCTTGCACTGCTCAAGAGCTGTTTCGTCGCCGGGGACGGCTCGTGGCCGGGCGTCACGGTATCAGTGCCAAGCGATGTCGATCCGGTTGCCTGGCTGTTTGCCGAGTCACCTTCCCGCGTGATAGTCTCCGTCAAGCAGGAGGATGTTCGGAGGATTATGCGTTATCTTGAGAGACAACACCTTGAGCATACAGTCTTGGGCGAGATCGGGGGGGATGCGTTCAGGGTTAAAAGTGGCCATAGCTCGCTGTTCAGTGCAACAGTCGAACATCTATGGCGAATCTGGGCGTCAAAGCTGGAAGAGCTGCTGGCGGGAGAGTCTAAATGACAGGCCGATGCAGGGAACCTGCCCAGTCGCGGGAAAGCCATGATTGACGAGATACAGCACGACTGCGGCATTATCGCTGTCTTAGGTCATCCCGAGGCCGCTAATCTCGTCTATCTCGGACTATATGCGCTTCAGCACCGGGGACAGGAGAGCTGTGGCATCGTCTCCAGGAGGGACCAGCGCATGAGGGTGGCGAAGGGGATGGGCCTGGTCGCGGACGTCTTCGATCAGGCAAAACTCGACCAACTCGTGGGCGATTCGGCCCTCGGCCACGTGAGATACTCTACCACGGGCTCGTCGCGGCTCGAGAACGCCCAGCCGATCCTCGTGGACTGCGCTAAAGGCTCGGTAGCGGTCGCACACAACGGCAACCTCGTCAACTCCCTCGAGGTGCGTGCTGAACTGGAGAGCCGCGGCTCGATCTTTCAATCGACCTCCGACAGCGAAACCATCGTCCACCTCATCGCGAAATCAAGAATGGCGAGCTTCGAGGATGCCGTGGTTGATGCTCTCTCGAAGGTGCGAGGCTCCTACAGCCTTATCGCCATGAATCAGGACATGCTGGTCGCGGCCAGGGACCCAAGGGGCTTCAGGCCACTGGTGCTTGGCACGCTGGGGGACGGCTACGTCATCGCCTCCGAGACCTGTGCTTTCGACCTCATCGGTGCGAAGTACTCACGCGAGGTGGAGCCTGGCGAGCTGATCGTCATCGGCGGCGGCGAGCTCAGAAACTACTTCCCATTCCCGCCCAGACGCAAAGCCCGCTGCGTCTTCGAGCTCATCTACTTCGCACGGCCCGACAGCCTGGTCTTCTCCAAGCCAACGCACATCGTTCGCAAACAGTTCGGAGCAAAGCTCGCCGATGAGGCCGGTGTATCAGGCGACATCGTCATCCCTGTGCCTGATTCGGGCATCTGTGCCGCAATCGGTTTTTCCGAGCGGTCGGGCATATTTCGTGAAAAGGGGTTCACGAGAAACCATTACGTCGGGAGAACCTTCATCGAGCCGAAGCAATCGATACGTTATTTTGGCGTTAAGCTGAAACTGAACCCCATCCGGGACGCCGTTGCGGGCAAAAGGGTCATAGTTATCGACGACTCGATCGTCAGAGGCACAACATCCAAGAAAATAATAGATATGCTGCGAGAGGCCGGGGCAAAAACAATCCACTACGCAGTTACTTCGCCCCCATACAAGCACCCCTGCATGTACGGAATCGACACCCCCACCGAGGAAGAACTGATCGCCAACCAGCATTCAGTTGAGGAGATCAGGAAGTTCATCGGCGCAGACACCCTCTCTTATCTATCAATGAAAGGCCTGCTTTCTGTGCTGGGCGAGGACGCAAAGGGCTACTGCACGGCCTGCTTCTCCGGCAAGTACCCGGTCGTGCACAAATCTTCAAAAGTCTCCCAGTTCGACCTCTTCAGGTTCCCCAGCATCAACATCCGATAGCCTCCAACGGAGAGTCGGCACACATCTGGCAGAGCTCGAGCTAAAGCCTTCATCTCGGCCTTGACCAAATGCCGCGGCGCTTATCTTTTGCTTGACGTTCAAGACGCTTAAACATCGTCCTGTATTTACGGTTAGGTGGGATGTGATAAGCCTTGGCTAAGCCAACCTTGACAAGCTCGGCGTTCACGAAGGTCCTTCCCACGAAAACATAGGCCAGCACACGGCCATACTTGTCCCGCTTCTGAACGTCAAACTCAAGCGACACTTCCTTGCCATCGACCAGCCGCTCGCAGAAGGTCTTGGCCTCTCTTGCGAATGGCTGCGGAACGCCCAAATCGTAGTTCATCTCGGGTGTGTCGATCCCGATCAGCCTGACCGGACCAAGCTCTGTAACCTGAATTGTGTCGCCATCAACAACTCTCGTGCACCGATACGAATATCGCTGGCCGCTCGCTGATTGCGAACTCGCCTCGAGCGCTGACAAGTGCCCTGCCTGCTGCGGCGGACGAGGTGTAACCCAACGGTATGCCCTGATCGCCATGACGCATGCCGCCAACACGGCGATGGACACGACAGCAATCCTGCGTTTCCTCGCAGAAATCAACATATATCCCCCATATGCGCATAAGTCTAGAGACCCAAAAGTCCCTGATGAACCCAATCTGGACATCGCTCGTGGCCATCGTAAGCCCATCAAGCT
>QMNL01000135.1 GCA_003647755.1 Candidatus Coatesiibacteriota bacterium | reverse complement strand
GCGTGTTCGGCGTTTGAGAAGATGTTGTTCACAATGGTGTGGGGACCGGGGTCCTGGCAGAGGATACAAGCGAGCGGAATGGCGAAGAAGACATTGTTGGACACCTCAAAGGAGGAGCCCTGCGAGGAGACACCGTTGAAAAAGGTGCCGGCCACCACGCAGTTGCTCATCTCGACTTGCGAATCGATCGATGCAATGCCCATCCAGTGGCTTCTCAGGAGCATGCACCGTCTCAAAGTAACATGGTTCGCCTGCTCGCAGTAGAGGCCATTCAACCGATCTTCCAGCATGGTTTCGTTGGCGGTCTCCGCGGTTGCGGAAGAGAGCACGGACAGTCCGCTTGTGTAATTCCTGTGGTAATAGTCGTTCATGAGGACAGCGTTGGCGTTTCTCTCGATGAGAACGCCTCCGGAGAAGTTGCGCTCGAGGATGTTGCCGGAGACGACAATGTCTGAGCCGTTCGTGATGTATATCCCCGCAGAACCATTGCATCGGACTGTACAGCCGAGAACCCGGCCGGACGAATTACTGAGCCGCACGCCGTGCTGGAAGTTCTCGATTATTGAATTGGACTCGAGAGTAACGTCGGTTGAATCAACGGCCTGGAAGCCCATCTGTGCGTTTCGGCTCGAATCATTCCCGAGGGCACTTCCCGTCGATCGGATGAAGAACACGCCGGTGTGGTGATTGCTCTGGGTAACGTTGCCTTCGACATCCGCGACTGTGCCTTTTCTGCAGTTAATGCCTGCGTGTGCATTGCCGAAACAGAAGTTGCCCGTGATCTCGACTCTTGACTGGAAGCAGAGAATGCCGTCAATGTCGTTGAAGTAGGCCAGGTTTTGGTCGATTCTCGCATCGCAGCCGTGAACAAGGATCCCAGAGTAGTAATTGTCATGCAGGCTGTTGCCTACGGCGACGATCGTCCCACCAGTGCACAAGATGCCGCTGCCAAGCCCTGACACCTCATTTGACCAAATGGTAGCCGAGACGTCCTGCGAATAGAGCGTTGCCAGGGTCGAGCCGGAGATGAGCCTCAGTTGACCCACGCTGCTGCCTTCGGCGCACACAATAGCAGGGCTTGGGCCGCCGTCGATGAGCGTGCTGTCGGGACCTGCTCCGACAAGCGAGACACCCGGGCTCATCACAACGCTCTCGTTATACCAGCCGGGGCCAACGAGAACCTCGTCACCCGGCGACGCGGCGTTCATCGCGGCAGAGACCGTAGGGAACTCATCGGGAACATGGAGAGTGTCCGCACAAAGCCAGGCAGGGATGAGCAAGAGTAGTTCGACCAGAAGCAGCGTGGTGAAAAAAGCTTGAATACGCAGTGTGTAGAACTTCAAGATGACCCTCCCGTTATTCGTAAACTGACTAGCCCAAAAAAAACACAATCCCGAAAGCTGTAAGTCCCCAAGTCTCCATTCATGTCGTTGCCCTGACCAAAGTGGGATTACTCTCTCTTCTTGGATACAAGAAAGTCTCCGATCGCCAGAAAGTCAAGCGCCGTGTTCACAAACGACGCGACGGCGTGCTTTGGTGCGCAGACGATGGGGACGCCCCGCTCATTGAACGAGGTGTTCAGAAGCATTGGCACGCCGGTCAGTTTCTCGAACTCCTCGATCAATCTTCTGTATCGCTTGGCGCGTGAGTTTTTGGGCACGGACTGGACCCTCGCGCTTCCGTCAGCGTGCACTACCGATGGGACTCTCTGTTTGACGCCGTTCTTGAACTGGAAGTTCAGCGTCATGAATGGGCTCGGATAAGGGTTAAGGAACCAATCTGGCATTCGCTCTTCGAGGATCGCGGGGGCGAGGGGGCGCCAGCGTTCGCGGCCCTTGATGTCGTTGACCCGGTCCTTCATGTAAGGCTCTATGGGGCTGGCAAGGATGCTCCTTGAGCCAAGCGCTCGCGGCCCGAACTCCATCCGGCCCTGGAACCAGCCTACGGTCTTGTTGTCGGCCAACAGCTTCGCCACGGGCTGTTCGATCCGCTCGTAGTGCCTGAACTCGATGCCTGGCGTCGCATCCAGCACGGTCTTTATCTCGTCGTTGGAATACTCGGGACCCAGGAAGACATCCTCCATTGCGTCAGGCCTTGACTCTCCCTTCAGATGCGCAACCCAGACCGCCGCACCCAGCGCCGCACCCATGTCCATCGCGGCCGGTTGAATGAAGATGTCATCAACGAATTCCGAGTTCAGCAGCGCCGAGTTCATCACGCAATTGAGAGAGACGCCGCCGCCGAGGCAGAGGTTGCGGCAGCCTGTCTTGGCGTGCAAAAGCTTGGTCATCTCCATCCCGGCCGCCTCCAGCCTTTCCTGAAGTGTCGCTGCGATGTCCTTATGGATGCCGGCTATTGGTTGTCCGTCATCTCGCGCGAACTTCCAGAGCTTGCGCAGGGGCTTGAAGTCGATGGAGTATGAATATGGATACACGCGGAGGTATTCGCCCAGCTCTGGCCGCGGCGTGCCGTAGGCCGACAGCCCCATCGTCTTGCCCGCATCGAAATAGACGAAACCGCACACCTGCGAGACCGTCCGATAGAGCGTGCCGAGGGACTGATGCGGGTGAAACTGCTTGATCGGGATGAGCTCGCCATCCCGACCGTAGTAGAGAGAGGTGGGCGATTCGTCGCCGACGCCATCGGTAACGAAGATGTTGGCCCGGTCAAAAGCTGAGCAATAATAGGCGCTTGCCGCATGTGCCAGGTGATGCTTCACGAATACGACCTCCTTGAAGCGCCGTCTGAGCTCCGAGAAGTAGGCCCTCCGCCTGACGAAGAAGCCGTAGGTGGAACCTGGGATGATGTTCATGCCCGGATCGTTCTTTGACTTCTGTTTGAAGGCGTTCTTGACCGACATCTTCTGGATTGCCTCTGTGATGACATTGTAGAGCATTTTCATCATCGTGAGGGTGTTGACATCGAAGCTGACGGCAACGGCATCGATCTGGCTCTCGTCAAGGCCGAAGTAGCCGAGGCACCAATCCACCGAGTAGGAGGGCGGTTTGCCCATGAGGCAAAGGCCCAATGCGTGCTTCTCTCCGGAGAGCCGCTCCTCCTCAATTGCGCCGACTACCTTCCCGTCCTTGAGAAGAACGGCCGATGTGTCGTGCAGCAGCTCATTTATGCCAAGAATGTAGCCCATCTCATTCCTTAACTAATGCCAAATTGCGCAACCCAGCATGGCGCTGAGATAAAACAACAAGATTCTCTTCTCCCTGCGCGCCCAACCCTCGTCAGGCCCTCGGCAGCCGCGACAATTCATCAAACTTGCTGTCAATATAATGCATTATCTGCTTGTGAAGCAAGCTGTTACGAGCCGCAATGCACGAGAGCCTCGTGTCCGGGCCTGAGCCGAGCAAGCGCCTGTCGTCGAGCGATCGGCCGTAGGCGTCCGTCATCACGATGCCTGCCTCCTTTGCGATGAGGAAAGTTGCAGCGATGTCATAAGGGAAGAGGCCCAGCACCTGTCGCTGGCCGGCACGGAACATCTCGTCAACCGAGCCGGGGAACTCCTCGACGATGCGCACGCCGACATCGACATAAGCGTCGAGCCGGCCCAGGATTATGCGAGAGATGCCGAAAGTTGTGCTGTTGAAGAGAAAACACCCGCCACGGACGGCCGACATGTTCACGAGGTCTTTGATCACAAAGAAGAGCTCCCTTGCAGGCCGCCCACACACCTCGAACGCCCAAGCCATCTCCGAAAGCGTCGGAGCCGCGGCCGAAAGCGGTGCAAGCGGCACGCCGTCTCGCGTTATCGAGACGCCTTGACCGGCAGTGGCCCGGAACATAACGTCAGACTTGGTCTCCCACAGATAACCGAGCTGGATGTCCCTGAAGCGAGTTTCCTCCTTGCCGCGAAACCGCGCCAAGGCGATGGAGACACAGGCGGTCTCAAGCCCGGCCCTAAACGCCCGCGAGCCGTCGAGCGCATCAACGATGATCGCATATTCGGGATCGCCTCGCCCCGGCATGAAACCCATCTCTTCAGTGTAGGCTGCGAGTTGAACTGGGCTTGTCTCAAGCCAGTCCTTGACCACCTCTTCTGCCAAGAGATCGACCTTGAACGAGGCATCCCCGCTGTCCGTCAAGCCCGATGTGGATCGCATCTCGCCCAGCGAGGCAACAGAGCGAATCGCTGCGAGAACGCTGGCTCCGAGCTCCTCGATTCTCGGTGCAAGCTCGGCTATCTGCAATACTTGGCGACCTCCTCTGCCATCTGCGTTGTCGAGGCGCTGCCACCCATGTCGTAGGTCCTGACCCTGGCCTCGCGAATGACCCTTGCGACGGCGTTCTTGAGAACCTGCGCCATCTCCGCCTCTCCCAAATACTCAAGCATCAGCTTCGCACTAAGAATCGCCGCCATGGGGTTCACCTTGTTCATGCCGGTGTATTTGGGCGCAGAGCCGTGCGTTGGCTCGAACAGGGCGTAGTCATCGCCTATGTTCGCACTCGAGGCGAAGCCCAGCCCGCCGACCAGCTGTGCCGAAAGGTCCGAGATTATGTCACCAAACATATTGCCCGCGCACAGCACGCTGTAAATCTGCGGGTTCTTGACCAGCCACATGCACATCGCATCGATGTTCGTCTCCCAGAGCTCGATGCCGGGATAGCCCTTTCCCACATCCCGCGCCTCGCCCACGAGCAAGCCGCCGGTCTCGCGCAGGACGTTCGGCTTCTCGACGACGGTTACGCTTGGGCGATTCTGCTTCTTGGCGAACTCAAAGGCCTGCGTAACGATCGAGCGGCAGGCCTTCCGAGTGTAAACCCGCAACGTGATCGCCAAGTCATCAGGATTCTCGTTGATAAAGCGACTCGCCTTCGGCTGATAATCCGCCAGAAATCTCATTACCTCACGTGGGACAGGATGCAGTTCCACGCCGCTGTAAAGCCCCTCGGTGTTCTCCCGAAAGACCACTATGTCGATGTCGTCGCGATAGTTGAGCGGATTGCCCTTGAAAGCCTTGCAGGGACGCATATTGGTGTGCAGATCGAAGACCTGCCGAAGCCGCACGATGGGACTGAAATAGACGAAGCCCCTGTCGCGAAGCTCGGGCGCAAGCTCCTTTGCCGCCTCATCCCTGGGCTTTGAGGTAATTGCCCCGAACAGGCAGCAGTCGGTCGTCCTCATCATCTCAATTGTCCTGTCTGGAAGTGGATTGCCCTCCTCACACCAGAACTGCCAGCCAACGTCCCCATGCACATATTCCGCATCGAACCCAAGCGTATCCAAGACGAGCCTAGCGGCCTCGAGAACGTCGGCTCCGATCCCGTCGCCCGGCAGGTATGCGACCCTGTGTTTTGCCATGATAATCTCCAAAGCCAATTGGTAGAACACCGTAGAACCATATATACCAGATGCCTTCGGCATAAGGCGAAGCAAGTCTTGCACCAAACCGCACAAGCGTCAACATCTGCAGGACCCCCCAATAATCAGGTTAATGGCAAGGCAGATGGTGGGATGAACACGCTTTTCCGCTGCGCAGAGGCTATGAGTCCGGCAGGCATCGGTTTGTAAGTTACACCTGTTGGCTGACTTTGGAGTGCGGTGGCTTGACACCGCGCTTCAATAGACAGCTTCATCTCTTTCCGAAAGGCGATTGCTGCAGCGATGATTGACTAGAATCGATGTCGCGTCAAGCCGCGACGAGAAAAAGCGGCGTCAAGCCGCCGCACTCCAAAGGGCTAGAACCAGCTGCGTCAATCTGATTAT
>QMNL01000134.1 GCA_003647755.1 Candidatus Coatesiibacteriota bacterium | reverse complement strand
ACAGCCCCTCCATAGGGCTATGTTCAGCCCTTTCAGGGCTGTTTTCCTTTTGTTCTTTGGCGTTGATCCGTAGGTTGCACCTACGGCTACTCACGTTCATCCCCTTGCGGGGATGCACGAAGAACGCTTCAGTTGAGCAGGCCGGGCACGATTGGGGAAACTCCTCAATGACACAAGGCTTGAACGGGCGGGCGAGTAGGGTTATGCTGCTCTGATGCTGATGAGCGATGTTGTGTTCGCTCGGGTACCGGTTCAATGGTTAGAAAGGGGATGAGTTAGTGGTTAGGCCGGGGTTGGAACACGGGGCCCAGATGCGGCGCCTGAAAGCCCCATTAGGGGCTGTTCAGCTGCTCGCACTGGCAGTGCTAGGCGCAATGCTGGTTGGTTGTAGCGCGGTTTCGTTTGACCTGTCGCCATCTCAGCAAGGGACCTTGGGCAAGCTTGCCGTTGTTGAAGGAGAGAGCGAGGGTGCCTCGAACGGGACACTCGTCATAAGGCCAGCGGAGCCCGGCGCGGACGTGTCCGTTGTCTTCAAGGTAGAAAGCCTCGCCGCCAAGTGGCGCCCCATAATTGATCTGGGCGTCGATTTCTCCGACATCGAACGCCATCAGGTAGAGATCTACTGGCACGGGCCAAACGAACAGTTCGGTCCGGGCAAGAGTGTCAAGCAGACCTTCAACCTGAAATACCTCGCCGGCGGGAGCGTGCGGCAGCGATTAACGCTCAACCTCGCTGGCAACGCCGGTTGGCGGGGGGCAATTAGCGCGGTTAAAGTAACGCTGCCAGATGTTTCTAAACCGGTTGGAATCGATTTCGTCCGATTCCCGAGCACCCCGCTGCTGTCGCTGATGATGCCGTTTAGGAAGTGGTTCGGACTTAACAAGAGAGTGTTCCTCGCATACTTGCCCTTGCTGATAGTGATCTTGCTCTCTGGCCTCAACATCAGATCGGCAGTTGTCAGTGCAAGAGCTGGAAGTGGCGGTGTCCTGAGAAACTGGAAGGTGGCCGGGTGGGCTGAGAGGGCGAGCTGGCAAGTGCTCTTCTGGGGCCTCTGCCTGGTTTTCGCCGCCAATGCCGTCTTCCCATTCGATTTCTTCCCGTATCTGAAGTTCCCCATTGCGGGTGTCTATGTCTTGCTGCCAGAGATCTACCTCGCACTACTTGTGCTGTTGGGAGCCGCCTTCCTGGGCCCCCGAATCGCTCGGTTCGGCGCGCCGGAATGGGCGTTCATCGCCTTCTTTGCGGTAGCCCTGATCTCCATCAAGAACGCAGCCGCACCCGACCGTTCGCTCCTGAGGATCATCTACTACCTCCTTCCAGCCATTCTCTTCATGACGCTTGGCAGATGTGTCCTCAGCCGAAGACCCAAACTGCCCATTGCGCGCAGGTTCACCATTGCCGTCCTGCTCGTGGCCACTTGGGTGGCATTCCAAGCCGTGATAGAGGGTATCTTCGATCACAACTTCCTCTTCGATACCTTCTACAGGGCGTTCGCTCCTATATATGTGGAATACACGCTTGGCATGCCCGTCGCCTCGTCATTCACTGACCCCAGCGTGCTCGGCTCCTTCCTCGTCATGTCCCTCCCGCTGGCCCTCTTCTTCTCGCTGCACGAGAGACGAGATCTCTGGCTGCGAATTCTCGGCCTGGTTTCGACCGGTCTCATCGCGATCGCCCTGGTCTATTCATGCTCCTACGGCAGCCTCGTTGCGGTAATCGCAGCACTCGGAATATATTTCCTGCGCACGCACAAAAAACTGCTCCTGGGCCTGTTCATTGCCGGCTTGGCCGCCGTGGTCATCGCCGGGGTGCTGGTCGCACCGCAGTATGAGCAATATCTGGCCGATGTCAGGCAGGTTGATGAGCTGATCCGACAGGGGCACCTGACGCAGGACGAGATCGTCAAGCTCGCGGGCGAGAGGCTCGATCACACTCTGCTTTACTCAGTCAACCAGAGGGTCGATGGTGGCCTGAGCGCCCTCAGGATGATGCGAGACCACCCATTGATCGGGGTCGGGATAGGCAACTTCGAGGCGCTCTTCGATGAGTATTACCGCAAGCACCCTGAGACTTTGAGGATCTACAAAGTCCCCGACAACGTTCTATTCACGATATTGGCCGAAACGGGCATTTTGGGGCTCCTGACTTTCCTCGCGTTTGTGGCCGCGATCATCCGGGCAGCCCTCCGCGCGCTCAAGGGCGTGCGGGCAGACCGCTACTGGAGCAATTACGTTTGGGCGGTATGCGTCGGGATCATAGGTTTCGGTATCAACTGCCTCGCCTATGACGGTCTGTTTTGGTTCTCCCCGAGCTTCGCCTTTTGGGCCGTTCTAGGAATGTTCCTGCCGCTTGCCGCTTCCAGAACCGCGGAGAACAGGTAAACCGTTTACATAAGCTGCTGCCGGCTACTCGGCGCTTGCGCTCGACGCCTCTGCGATATCGACGGAGAGGAACGAGGCGAGGTCGGAAACTGCTCGTCTGATTTTCTCTACGTTATTGGAGATATCCGCGAGAGGAGCTGAAGGCCGCGCAGGGGAGATGAGCTTGTCCAGTCTCTCCGGGAGACCAGCAAGGTCCTGCTGAAGCGTCTCGAGGGTCTTGCGGTTCTTGGCGTTCCTGGCGACGACGAAGGAGAAGAAATCGCTGGCGAGCTGGTAGCGCGCATCGCGGGATAGGTCATCAATGTCCTCGCATTTCTCGACAAACTTCTCGTATTCACCGAGAAGCTCCTGCTGCGATGAGGTTATCTCGGCCATGCGCTCTAGCATCTGTCCGATTGAGTCCTTAAGGGAATCAACCGTGGCCAAAGCGCCTTCGCCCTCGGCGCTCTTGGCATTCTGTCCGGTTTGCCCGGAGACATCCTCGCCCGAGGCCAAGCTGTCCAACAGGGAGAGGATGGCTTCAACTTTGCCCTTCAGCTCCCTTGCCTGTGCCCTCTTGCTGCTCCTAAAGACCATAACTCGCCTCACCTCCTAGTGGTCGAAAGCCTTAATGGAGTCATTCAAAAAACCGATAAACACCATAACATATAGGCTATGCTGCTGCAACTTGTGCCGAAGCGATTTCGCTATTGACACGTCAACTACTAATCAGCTATCCTGTATTTTACATATAACAGTGGTTGGGCATCTTGCATAGCCACATTTTTAGTGATGAGTAGGCCAGAAGGGGCAAATGCTGGCTTGTTGTGCTATTGGTATTCTTCTTTCAAGTCGCTTAGTTTGTGTTCTGGGGCTACTGATCAATTTCTAATGAGGTCTTTTTATTTGACTGGAATTGAATATCTACACCGTGTTGGTTCAAACCAAGAAAGGGTGGTGCGATAGTAATGATCGGACGACACAGATTTGCTTTGACGTTGGGCATTTTGATTCTTTTGGGCCTGATAGCATCCTCTACGCCTTTGCTCGCTTTTACACGCGATATATGGCCGACTTATCTTCACGATGGACGCCACTCGGGCAGGTCTCCTTACGTTGGCCCCAATGGACCTTTTTTCCGTTGGACATATCCCGGATCGGACGCCAGTAGCGTAACAATCGCGACGGACGGGACGCTGCGATTCTGCTCGGAGAACTCCAACGCATACGCCCTGAATCCCGATGGCACGTTCCGATGGTCATACGGGTCGAGCAGCCAGATATGGAGCACGCCGGCAATCGCTACCGACGGCAGCATCCTGTTTGAATGCGACGGCGGGAAGTTTTACAGAGTTGACAGCGGCGGCTCTCTGATCTGGAGCTGGGACGGGGGTGACGGCAACATGGCCATGTCTCCCGTTATTGCTGATGATCTGAACATGGTCTTCTTTCTCTACAGTGTCAGCTCCCTCGGCAACGGCGTGCTGCGCAGCTTATACATGTCGGGGCCCAATCAGGGGACGGTCGCTTGGACTCAGTCGTTCGGCGGTAACATGGAGTTTGATAAGACCTCGCCGGCGTTTGATGGTGACACCGTTTATGTAACAGGGACAGAAGCTGTTGACGGCCTATCCGGCGTCTTGGTCGCGCTCGAGGCCAGCACCGGAACCGTGAAGTGGACTTACCCGCCTTCCGGCACTATTGACGGTGTGACATATTCATCTCCGTCGGTATCGGAAGACCGGGAGTTCATCTACTTCGGTGACGATGGGGATGATCACAACGAAGCCGTCTTATACTGCGTTGCCTCGGATGGCACACTTGCCTGGGCCTGGGATAGCCCAGAAGCCGGAGCTGGCGTCCTGAACGCCCCTGCGATCGGCACGGACGGCACCCTCTACGTCGTGGACACAGAAGCGAACCTGTTCGCCATTGCCTCTGACGGCACGCTCAAGTGGTCTGTCGAACTCGCGGCGGGAACCCATCTGGAGTATGCCAATGCAATAATCGACGCCGCAGGAACGATCTACGTTACGGCCAACGGCGGGCTGTTCTTTGGGGTCTCCCCGTTCGGGCAGCGCTGCTGGGCCTACGATCTCGGATACGGAGCGACAACCTGGCTGTCGCCAGGGTCCATCGGCACGGCCGGCACCCTCTACTTCTCTTCACGCACACGGGATACGGTCTATGCCGTTCACACCGGCAGCTACTTGACCAATCCGGCGTATACCCCGGATTGCGGGAGCTCGGCTACTATATTCGAGTTCACCGTTGACTGCTCGCTTCCTCCCACGGTGGCGACGCTGAGGACGGTTCAGGTGCACCTTGACGATGGCACCACGGTAGTAGACCTGCACTTCGACAGCGGAGTCACGTGGATTGGGACCGTGAGCTCGCTGGCTGCCGGCCCTTACCAGTATTACTTGAGCTACGAGACGTGGGGAGGCATAACGGGGACATATCCTGACACGGGTTGGCTCGACGGACCGAGCGTTGACAACACCGCCCCAACCTCTCAGTGCTGGTGTGATTACCAGTGTGCCACCAACTCGGTAATCGAGGTCGGCTTCACATCCTCTGATGATTTGACCGAGGTAACGAGAGTCTCACTCTGGTATCGTCGGACGCCTGACTGCGAAGGTCAGAAATGGTGGGGCGACTGGACTTATCTCATGTCCACCGACTCCACGGTCGGCGTCTTCTCCGTGCCCTGGTCGCTTGAGGGAAGGACACAGTTCCTCACCATTGCCGAGGACTGCGCCAATACTGAGGCGAAAAGCACCGCAGACTGCTGGATCATCTACGACGACACGGCGCCGGTAACGCACGTAACCACGCGGTCTAGTTTTTGGGGTGGCCCTGGATACGCTGCTCCCATCCGGGTGGACTACGACGTTGATGAGAGCTGCACTTACGAGCCGGACGTCGAGCTTTGGTATCGATACGACGGCGGCTCGTGGACATACGACCAGAAAGAAGAGGGCAGTGGCCGGCAAGGTTACTTTAATTTCTGGCCCACTCTGGATGGCGAGTATACCTTCGGCTGCGTCTCGACCGACAACTGCGGCAACGATGAGGGCACGCCCAGCACAACCAGGGCCGTAATCTACGACACGACCAACCCAACGTCCATTGTCACCGACGCTCCCACTTACGATCCTGACGGAACGTTCCAGGTCGATGTGGCGGCCACCGACCCCAGCATCAGTGCGAACAAGTCTGGAGTCATGTATGTCTGGCTCTACTACCAATACAACGGAGGCCCTTGGTATTACTACACCGGGGCATATCAAGGCTGCGTGGAGCACACCACCGATTCTTTCAATTTCGTTGCGCCTTTCGGCGATGGAGTTTACGGCTTCCACACTGTT
>QMNL01000133.1 GCA_003647755.1 Candidatus Coatesiibacteriota bacterium | reverse complement strand
GAGATCTTGGTCAGGCCGTTGCTACTGTCCGGGACAACCTTAACGAGCCACGGCTCTCTATCATGTCTTCGCGTCCTAGCGCGTATGGGGCAGATAATGACCAATCTCAGCGGACTAAGTTCGGTCCGCCCAATGACAATGACTGGGCGAACCTTCCGGACTTCATCGCCCATGGTGGGGTCGAGGTCAGCGATCCAGATGTCACCCCTCCTCGGGGTCATCCACGAAGTCCTCTGAGTCAAGACACGTAAATTCCGTCACCGACTGGTCGTTGATATACTCGTCGGCGACCTCTTCGGCGGCACGCCTAAGGTACTGACCACTCTCCTCAAGCGGCATCCTGAGGAGATCGTCCAGCGTAAGTCTCTTCCCTGACTTCCCGCCCAGCTTTGATGTCCCTGTCTCAGTTTGGGGGCCAAAGCCCGATTGCAGAGCCACCTCTGAAGAGCCGTGGCTCGAGGTGTCAGTCACGTTCAATCCTCCTCAAGATACCAATCAATCATGTATTCAGTTCTATACCCAAGCTTGCGGACAATGTCAAGAAAACGGCGGAGGCGTCAGCGGGAACACGCCGTGCGGCGAACGGCGCATCCCCGCCAGGATCATCTGCTCTTACTTGTCGAACTTGACCACAGCCTGGGCCGCCGCCAAGCGCGCTACCGGCACCCGGAACGGCGAGCAGCTCACATAGTCCATGCCAACCTTGTGGCAGAACTCGACCGAGCGTGGTTCGCCGCCGTGCTCGCCGCAGATGCCGACCTCGAGGTCAGGATTCGTTGACCTACCGCGCTGAATGCCCATCTCCACCATGCCGCCGACGCCTTCTACGTCAATGCTCTGGAACGGGTCGTCCTTCAGTATCCCCTTCTCCAGATACTCAGCAATGAACTTGCCGGCATCATCGCGACTGTAGCCGAAAGTCATCTGCGTTAGGTCGTTCGTCCCGAACGAGAAGAACTCGGCAACGCGGGCGATCTTGTCCGCTACCACGCATGCCCTCGGAATCTCAATCATTGTCCCGACCATGTACTCGACTTGCACGCCTTCCGTGTCGAAAACGTCCTTTGCCACCCTATCAACGACGGCTCGCTGGTTCTCGATCTCTTCCACCTTCCCAACGAGCGGTATCATCACCTCGGGGAGAACCTTGATGCCCTCCTTTTGCACCTGACACGCCGCCTCGAAAATGGCCCTTGCCTGCATCTCGGTTATCTCTGGCATCGAAATACCCAGCCGACAGCCACGGTGCCCGAGCATCGGATTCATCTCCTTGAGCTCCTGAACCTTGTTCTTCAGATGCTCAAACGAAACGCCCATATCCTTGGCCAGCGACCTGATGTCCGTATCCTGCGAGGGCAAGAACTCGTGAAGCGGCGGATCGAGGAGCCGAATCGTAACCGGAAGCCCCTCCATGGCCCTGAATATCCCGATGAAGTCCTCACGCTGCATCGGAAGGATTCTCGCCAGAGCCGCTCGCCTCCCTTCAGCATCCTCCGCCAGTATCATCTCACGCATAGCGGGCAGACGGTCTGCCTCGAAGAACATGTGCTCCGTCCGCGTGAGACCAATGCCCTCCGCGCCGAAATCGCGCGCTCGTTTGGCATCCCTCGGATTGTCCGCGTTGGTCCGAACACCGAGCTTTCGCACCTCATCCACCCAACCCATAAACTTACCGAAGTTACCTGTCATTTGAGGATCAACCAGCTTTGCGGCGCCCCTGGCCACGAGGCCGTTCACGCCGTCGAGCGTGATCACGTCACCTTCCTTCAGGACGATGTCGCCGACCGTCAAAGTCTTCTTCTCCTCGTCTATTATAAGCGAGCTTGCGCCCGCAACACAGCACTTGCCCATGCCCCGCGCAACCACCGCAGCGTGGGAAGTCATCCCTCCGCGAGCGGTCAGGATGCCCTCCGAGGCGATCATGCCACCGACGTCCTCCGGAGAGGTCTCGGCGCGAACCAAGACCACCTTCCTCTTCGCCTCCTTCGCAGCAATGGCATCTTCCGCAGTGAATACTATCTCGCCCACTCCGGCGCCGGGCGAGGCTGGAAGGCCCCTCGCTATGACGTCCAACTTCTCGTTCGGGTCGATAGCCCTGTGCAGCATCTGCTCAATGTGCTCGGGCCCAACTCGCAGAATCGCCTCCTCCTTCGTGATCATCCCGCTGTCCACCATGTCAACAGCGACCTGAATCGCGGCCCGGCCAGTCCGCTTGCCAGTCCTTGTCTGGAGCATGAAGAGCTTGCCATTCTCGATCGTGAACTCTATGTCCTGCATGTCCCGGTAGTGCTTCTCCAGCCGCTCGCGGATGTCCAGCAACTCCTTGTAGGCTTCCGGCAACTGCTCAGCAAGCTTCTCAATCTTCTCTGGCGTCCGGATGCCGGCCACGACATCCTCGCCCTGGGCGTTCATGAGAAACTCGCCGTAGAACACGTTCTCCCCCGTCGCGGGGTTCCTCGTGAAGGCAACGCCTGTCCCGGACCTCTCACCGGTGTTCCCAAACACCATCGCCTGAACGTTGACCGCTGTGCCCCAATCCTCCGGTATCCCATACCTGGCGCGGTAGGTCTTCGCCCGCTCGTTGAACCACGAGTTGAAGACCGCGTTGATCGCAAGCTTCAGCTGCTCCACCGGGTCCTCCGGGAACGGCTTGCCTGTTCGCGCCTCCACGAGCTTCTTGCCCGCAGCAGCGATCGCCTTCAGACTGTCAGCGGAAAGCTCTGTGTCCAGCTTTACGCCCTGTTTCTCCTTGTGCTCGTTCAGGATCTTCTCGAAATCCGAGTGCGGCACGCCCAGAACAACGTCGCCGAACATCGTAACGAACCTTCTATAACTGTCATAAACAAAACGCTCGTCGCCACCGGCCATCTTCGTGAGACCAACGACTGTCGCATCGTTCAGCCCGAGGTTAAGAACGGTGTCCATCATGCCCGGCATCGACACCCGTGCCCCTGAGCGAACCGACACCAAAAGCGGATTCTCAGCATCACCGAATTTCTTGCCTGTCAGCCTCTCAACTTCCGCGAGGTGCTCCTGCACCTCCTCCCACATCCCCTCGGGGTACTTCCCGCCACTGGCGAAAAACTCCACGCAAGCGGCTGCGCTAATAGTGAATCCCGGCGGAACGGGGATGCCCAGATTAGCCATCTCTGCGAGGTTTGCGCCCTTGCCTCCCAGAAGGTCCTTCATATCCGCCCTGCCCTCGGCGGTCCCGCCGCCAAAACCATATACATACTTCTTTGCCATTCTCAGGCTACCTCCGATCCTTTTGAGCCACTACACACGGCTCCAATTTGCCATCCGACAGACCTACCCGCCGGACCCAGTCATTTCTTTTCCACCACAATCCTGGAAAAATCTGCGATTGAGCCGAACATCTTCGTCAATCTCGCCAGTAATGCAAGCCGATTTCTCCGAAGAGCCTCGTCCTCAACCATCACCATCACATTGTCGAAAAAATCATCGATAAAAGGCCGCAGTCCCGCCATCAACCTGAAAGCTCTGAGGTAAAGCTGATAATCGCTTGCGCCTATCGACTGATAGACGCCAGCCACGATCTCGCTGATCTTGTCAAAGAGTCTCGTCTCCTGTTCCTCAACAAGCGTTCCCGGATTAAGTTTCCCCCATGTTTCGCCTTTGAGTATGTTTGATGCTCGCTTCAGACCAGTCATTAGGGCGTCAAACTGCTCGTCCTTTGAAAATTCATTGAGCGCATGTGCCCTTATTACGAGATCATAGATGTCGTCGCTTTCGTGAGAAACGACAGCCAATGCGAGGTCATTACGAGTCTGCTCTTCCTCGGTCAACACCCACAACAACCTTTGCTTGACGAAGTCCAGCACCTGTCGAGGCAGCCCTTCCGCAGGCCGAAGCAAGCGGTCTCCCTCCAGCCCCGAAATCGCAGCTTGGATAGTCGCCAGAAGAGACACTTTGTAGCTGAAATTGTGGATTATCCTGACAACGCCGAATGCCTCGCGCCGCAGTCCGAACGGGTCTTGAGACCCTTTAGGAACGTGGCCGGCACCAAAGAACGCACAAAGGCTGTCGAGCTTGTCGGCCAGTGCGAGTATCCTGCCGCAGTGCGTCTTGGGCGGCTCGTCATCGGCCCCACGTGGCCGGTAGTGCTCGGAAATCGCATCACATACCTCATCCGACTCGCCGAAGACCTTCGCATATATCCCACCCATAATACCCTGAAGCTCCGGAAACTCGCCAACCATGCGAGTTATCAGATCGGCTTTGCACAGCTCCCCCGCACGACCGCAATTCGCCTTGAATTCATCGATCGGCACGCCATCCACGTCATCCTGTCCGGCAAAGACAAGTGCTGCTATCCGAGGCGCAAGATTCTTAAGCCGCCTGGATTTCATCAGAAGGTCGCCAAGCCCCTTGTGAAGAGCCATGCCTTTGAGCCTTGGCAGGAGCGAGTCCAGGCTCGCCCTCTTGTCCTCCGCAAAGAAAAACGCAGCATCGTCCAGCCGCGCCTCGAGCACCGCCTCGTTGCCAGCCCTGACCTGGTCCTCGTTGGCATCAGGATTACCCAGTAGGGCGACGAAATGAGGCAGCAGTCTCGTCAACGCGGCGTCAACCTTGAACCCGCCGGAAGGCTTTGCGAAGAACTTCGGCCTCGTTGCGAGGAAGAACTGATGGTGCCAAAGACAAGTCGTGAGAACCGGCTCCGGCAGCTCCAGAAAGCGAGCATCGAAATCGCCGAAAGATACGCGAGGCGAATCGACAGAATCGGCCAGTATCGACAGCATCTCCTCATCCCTGACGACCTCACAGCCGAGGTTTTGCTCAATCCGTTTGATCCCGGCGTGGATTATCTCCTCACGGCGCTCGTGGCTGACAATGATGGAATGTCGCTCCATCTCGGACAAATACGAGCCGGCATCAGCGATCCTGATCTTCGCCTCGTTCTGCGTCCAAACTCCCCTGGAGTTACGCGATGAACTCACGCCAAAGACTGAGCACTTGACTAGCTCATCGCCAAAGAGCACCACAAGCCATCGAACAGGCCTTCCAAACGCAAACGGAGCATCAGTCCAGCGCATCATCTTCGGAAAACTGAACGACTCCAGCAGAGAACGAACGATATCGGGGATGACCTCGACCGCGGCTCTGCCCAGAAGCCTCTTCTTTGCGGTTACATACTCTCCCTTGGGCGTCTTGGTGGACCCGAGGTCCCCAACATCAACACCCATCGACCGTGCGAATCCAATCGCCGCCTTTGTCGGCCTCCCCTCCGCGTCATAGGCAACGCGCACCGCAGGCCCCCTGGCAAGCTCGTCAGAATCTGCCTGCCTCGTGGCACATGATTCCAGCGCAAAGGCCAGCCGCCGAGGCGAGGCAAAGGCCGAGAAACCCTCGAACTCCAGCCGATGCTTTTTGAAAAGCTCCGGGACTGCCCGAGCAATGTGTTCTCGGCCGTACTTAACGAAAGCGGGGGGAAGGTCCTCCACCCCGATCTCCAAAAGGAACTCTCTGTAATCCAATTATCAGCACTCCTTACAACGCTAAACCTCTGGCGTCTATATATGCCTCAACGAAGCCGGGATAACAACAGGTTTGAAAGAGTCGCTGCCTCTGACCGACCAGCAGCCCCCGGGGACGCAGCCTGCTGCGGCTCGATACAACGCGCACGCCAAGTATCTCCCCGAGGATCGATTCACGAGGCGCTCTCCTGCGTTCCGGTGAAAGTGGCCACCAACCGTGGCGGCATGCGCTGAAGGACTCGCACGGAGTAAAT
>QMNL01000132.1 GCA_003647755.1 Candidatus Coatesiibacteriota bacterium | reverse complement strand
GGTGCAGCAATCGCCTTTCGGAAAGTGATGAAGCTGTCTATTGGAGCGCGGTGTCAAGCCACCGCAAATGAAAGCGGCGTCAAGCCGCCGCACTCCAAAATCACCCAACGGGTGTAACCTACACACCGATGTCTGCCGAAGTCATAGCCTCTGCGCACCGGCAAAGCGTGTTCATCCCACCATCTGCCTTGCCATTAATCTGACTATTGGGGCCCGTCAACCGTTTCAGGCCGGAAGCGATCGTTGGGCAATGGGCAACTCCGCTCGGGGCTCGTTACTGTGGGATGCTCGGCGACTATGTGTTGCCAGGCCTTTCGATAATCAGTGTCTGGGTTGGGTAGGCGAACTCAATGCCCTCTCGCTCGAAGAGCTCCACAATGGCGATGTTTATCTGCTGCTGGATGTCCATGTAGGTCGTGTAGTCGTTGGTGTTGATATAATAGACAATCTCGAAGTCCAGGCTATATGGGCCAAATTTGTAGAAGTGGGCCCTATCTGCACTCGCTAGCGGGACCTCGTCGATGAGCGTCTTGATCTTCCCAGGGATATCCTTAAGTTTCTGAGCCGGCGTGTCATAGGTTACACCTATCTCAAAAGCCACCCGTCGTCTGGCCATTCTCTTGAAGTTCTGGACGGTCTTGCTCCTGAGCTCCTTGTTGGAGATAACGATCTCCTCGCCCCGCAGCGCCTTCAGCCGCGTGCTGTAAAGGCCCACCTTCTCTATCGTTCCCTTCAGATCGTCAATATAAACGTAATCGCCCGGCTCAAACGGCCTGTCGAGGTAGATAGTGAACGAGGTCATAAGGTCCGCCAAAACGCTCTGAAGTGCGATAGCCACGATGATGCCGCTTATGCCGAGACTGGTTACCAGCGGGCCGATGTTTATCTCTGATATGTCGAGAAGCAGAAACGCCGCAGCTGTCCAAACAAGCACTCTGGCCACGTTGCGCGTGGTTCGGACAATCTTCGCACTGACGTCCTCTTTCTTTCTGCGTGATAGTTTTTCGGAATACCAGCCGGCGATAATGTTGACGATTCTGCTCGCCAAAAACGCCCCGATAAGCGTCGCAATCGCTCCACTGCCCTTTCGAACGTAGATCAGATACGCACCCAACGATGGGACACAGAGGGCTGCGGCATAGAAACCCGTGACCAAAATCAGGAGGAACGCAGGCAGTTTCAAGGCCTGGACTACCTTATCATCGAGCTCGGTCTTTGACCTTTTAGCCAGCCGCGACGCAAACCGAGAAATAAAGAGCAGGACTAATAGAGCGGCGAGAACGAAGGCGGCCAAGACCGCCAGCCCGACGAAGACCTCGCCCCAGTCTATGCTTCCTGCGCCAAATGCCCCATTCGCCCTGTTCAATCCCGCAACCCAAACTTCGCTAGAGAGGCTTCGATCCGATCGGCAGTCTTATTCTGACCAAGAATCGGGATGAAATATCCCAGCCGAGGACCCTGCCGCTGATTCAATATCAGTGCGTATAGAATCTGGAACATCCTGGGCTGAGAGATTGAAAACTCCCTTGCCAGCGTGAACACCCTGGTCTGAATCTCCTCCCCCGTAAACTCACCAGACCGCAGATAGCTCACAAATGACCTGACCGCTTCCAGCTCGTTGTCCGACAGCTCGACTTCGGCGGACCGCGTGGCGATGATGTCGTCAGCGAACATGATTGCCTTCCGGACCAGCTCGTCAACAAGGCCAGAATCAGCAGACCTGACATCATAACCTGAATCATCTGAATTCACCTGTTCGGCGAGCTTGAGCGCATATCTCTTGATCACATCCGGGTTCCGTTCCCCAAGCGCAGCAACGAGGTTACACAGCGTCGCGAAATCCATCCTCCCAGGGTCGGAATCTGGCGGCGCAAGCAACGTCAGAATCTCGTAAGGGTGTCGCTTGCCGGGCTGTCCGAACTCGTCTCGCCTCCTGTAATAGTCGGCGGCTACCCCAAACGCCTCGTTCACATAGCTCGGCATGCGCGATATGTCGAGCCGCTTGGCCTGCTTGGGCTTCTTGTACAACATCAGATGCAGCGAATCCCGCGTGCCGTACTTGAGCCACAGCGTGGGGTCTATTGCGAACCCTTTCGATTTCGAGATCTTCCTGCCATCAGCATCCAGAAATAACTCATAAGTCATTGTCAAGATGGGTGGCCTCATAAACACACTGCTCACGATGCGCTTGCCCAGCGAGGCCGACTCAATCAGGTCCTTGCCGTGTATCTCGTAATCCACGTGCAAGGCAAACCACCTGGCAGGCCAATCGACCCGCCACGGCAGTTTGCCAGCTCCGTTAAGATACGAAGTGGTACCGTGGTGCCCGCATCCACGCACTGCCCCAAACTCACCGTCACAAACGTAATCAACGGTCTCACTGTCAATGTCCACCGAGGTTACACGCGTCGTGTAGAGCTTGCCACAGTTCTCACACTTCGCGAAAAAGGGGAACCACCTCGCGCCGACCTCAGGGGACAACATCGGAACGACCAGTCTCTTGAGCAGCTCAACGTTATGCATAACAGCCTCGATCGCGTCGTTGAACGTGCCGCTGGCATACTCCTCGGACGAGAAACGATATTCGCACCTGGCGCCAGCGTCATCGACCATCTTCACAAGCAGCTTGTGCATGTGCTTGGAGAAGCTCTCGCAACACTCAAACGGGTCTGGTATCTCGCACACAGGCCGCCCCAAATAGTCCGAAAGCCACGTTGGAAAACCCTCGGGAACCTTTCTGAGCCCATCAAGATCATCCAGGAAGGAAATTATCCGAGGCCTGTATCCCAAGTCCTTCAAAGCCAACGCCACGAAGTTCGTCCTGATGATCTCCCCGTAAGTCCCGATATGAGGAGGCCCCGAAGGGCCAAATCCCGTCTCGAGAATCGCGTCCTTTCGGCCGCGGAGTTGACTGATGATTCGTCTCGCCTCGCGGTATGGCCAGAGCATTTGTGCACACATAGTCTACACCAATCAGAGGTTTTCCACCGTTAGTTGTCAAATTACTGATGTTACGAGCAATGGGCTCTCATTTGCAAGAGGTGAAGTAGGCCCGAAGAATGAGAGCAACCGTGTGAGCGGCTACCGACAGGCTGTGGCGGGCTTGATGAGGTTATCTGAGCATGGAAGGCAGGCCCTTTGCCACCTCCTGGTAGGCCTTGATCGCCAGCCTCGTCTGCAGTATTGACCCAGAAATGCCATTGTTCGCCTCAGGAGTAAGGATCGACTTGTGTGCGGCCTTCGAGATGTGGACCGTGTCCTCATTAGGTTCCTCTTTCGGCCGACGTTTCTCTCTCCGTGTTGCCGCGCTTTGGTCGATCTTACGCAGTCTGTTGCCATATACCCTATGAATATACTGCATGGAAACAGTCATGCTTTCCTCCTTCTCAACAGCAAAAACTGCTATGCGACGTCCGCATATTTACACAACCTCGAGGTTTTCTTATCGTAACTTTCCCCTTGATCTTTAGCTGCCAATTGTCTAGTTTTGAGCCCTCGCAAGAGGCCGTGTCTCTCCTCTTGCCGCTTGAGCCCTTTGAACACGTAATTCTGGTGGACTATTGCTTGGCTTAGCTTACAGCTTGGCAGCTCAGCTGCAGCTTACTGACCCCCGAGGATTTCGCCTGCCAAAAGCAGACGCATTCGAGGCGCAATGGCGAGGTTTTCGCCTGGAGCTTGAGAACGGACTAGACTACGAGGCGATTCTCCAGTCGGACGAGGCACTCCCTCGCCTGTTTCTACTGGCCGCCCTGTGCTGTAACCCCTCTTTATGTCCACTGGACGGTCCAAGCTCGAAGCTCGAGAATCATATCATCACCAGACTCTCTGAATCGCTTTTTGGCCAAGAGTCCCCACCGCCTGTCTGTTTGATTCTCTTTCAGATGGACGATGCGTGGGATTTTCTGTGCGAGCCGGCGTCTCTAGAGGCCATTTTGGGTGGTGCTTGGCTCCTGAGGAGGGCAATGTCGTTGGACCAGCCTCTCGAGCAGCTCAGCAAACACTGCCATCTACGAGCGGCACCCGACGAGTCGCTGCTTGTCGCTGCGCGGCTGGTTGACGATTGCCTTCTATTAAACACATGCACGCAGGGGCTTATCATCGCGCCCTCGGCCTCCGCTGCCGCCATGTGCGACGCTATCTCACGGTTCGTGGCCGTGGCGACGCTGTCATCATCTGTCCGGTGCAAGACCATCGAGACCTACCCCATCGAGATAGCCTTTGGCTATCGTGCTAGAAAGAGGTGGTTTGGCGATTTTCTGTCTGATGTCGAGCAACATGGCACCGCAGGGCTGGGCATGTTCGGTTTCGATGTTCGGGAGGGCATGGAGCAAAGCCAAAGCGCGTTATGGAAAGTATTTAGGAAGAACAAACAGTTTACAGAATTGGTAAACCTCGCCATACTGGACCGCGCTCTGCAACGACCGATTGAACCACCCCGGAACCGCTACGAGGCATTCGGCCTGCTGGCACACTGCACGGAGTGCTATGCTCGTCCCGCGAGCTTTGGTCTCTCGGACGGCCGCCTGTTGTGCGAGCCATGTAGCTGGAAGGTCTCTGTTGGCACGAAGGTCATCGAGAACGCCAAGATGCTCAATGGCCGCTTCTCTTTGAGCAACCCGGACAGCCTCGCCGCGGTTTTCGTGGGTTGCGATCCGTTCTCTGTGTTTGCCGAGCCAGCTTCCGCCCTGTCGGCCATAAGCGCTGCACGAGATCAGCAAAAGGCCGTCGAGGAGGCCCTAAGGGAGGTCGAGAATTCGCTATCGGACTCCTGCATCATCAATAGGCTCTCACCGTCTGAGGCGCTGCTAATCGTGAGAAGGGGTGATGCTGGCCGATGCCTTGAGGTGCTCCGCAATGCTCTCGCCCAGCGGCTGGCAGCGGCCGAGACAGGCGGGAGCGCAGTTGTACGCATGGGTGCATCGGCAGAGCGGCTCCGCGCGCCTGTCGGCGTCCTCGTCCGTGATGCTGTTTCGAGCGCTTTTTTGGGGAATGAGATGGTTTTGACATGAGTAACAAGATTCCTATTGAGATAGCGCTGACCGTGCAGTTTACGTCAGCTGCCTTGCTTCCATCTTTAACAACAAAAGATGGGAAAGACCTTCCCTACATCTCGGGTTCCACGCTCAAAGGCGCCATAAGGCGCACTGCGGAGGACCTTCTGGACCTCAAGGGGATCGCTCACTGCACTCAAGATAAGACACTTGAGACGTGCGAGACCAAGCCCTGCCTTATCTGCTCCATTTTCGGCCAGCATCATGCTCCCGGCAAAGTACTTTTCGAGGGAGGGACATTGGTGGGAAGGAACGAAAACGCCGAAGGAGTAGTGCCGTGGGAGAGGCGTGACAGGCGCTTCGAGAGCTCAGACCAGGGCAGTTCTCGCGCTGGCGACGCCGCCAGGCCGTTCGGGCCGCTCACATTTGGGGCGAGGCTCGTCGCGCTGCATCCGCTCTCTTCTGATGAGGCCGAGCTCTTGCTCTCTGCCGTGAGGACGGTCAGGACGCTTGGCGGCGGCACGGGACGGGGGATGGGGTTCTGCTCGCTCGAGGTGAGGATGCAAAGAACCGGCGAGGCCAAGATGCCTCTCACGGCTGAGACACTTGACGTGAAGAGCAGTGAGGTCGGTATAATTCTCGTCAGCGAAGGTCCGCTGTGCGTGGCGAGGTCGCCCTTGGGAAAATGGTTTCGGCAGACCTTAGATTATCTGCCTGGGGCGGTCGTGAAAGCCGCCTTTTACGAGGAGGTGAAGAGGCT
>QMNL01000131.1 GCA_003647755.1 Candidatus Coatesiibacteriota bacterium | reverse complement strand
GATGCAGGAAGGACGCCTTCAGTTGAGCAGGCCCGGGCACGATTGGGGAAACTCCTCTCGCAATATGCACTTGACGGGGGTATTTCTCTCTGCTAAGCCTGCCGTCTATGGATCCGGTTTCACATGTTGTCTGGGGAATTGTAGTAACGAATCTCCTGCCGGGGCCTGATGCGACGTTGCCCAGGGCTGCGATAGCATCGGCCGCGGCGGTCGTGCCAGACCTGGATTTCGTTACTAAATTCTTCAAGAATATCTACTTTCTAAAGTATCACCACAGCGTTACTCATTCTCTCGTTGGTGTGGCAACGACGGGTTTCATCATTGCTTGGGTTGCATGTCTCATCTTCCCCGGGATCGGCTTCTGGGAAAGCTACCTGGTTGCGCTGGTGGCCGGGGTGAGCCACTGCTTCCTCGATGTTATAATGCACGGCACCGGGGTAATGGTGTTCTGGCCCTTCTCGAGGCGAATGTTCATCGGTAGCCTTCTGTTGGGGTTGAACCCCAAGACCTCTCACGCTAGGTGTCATGAGAAGTCGCTCCGGGTCTGCGCGGTCTGTCAGTTTCACAGCGCCATCAGGACACCGATGTTGTGGATTGGCGTTCTGGCTGCCGCTGCCTCGACATTTGCTGGCCCGCTGCGATTCGCGCTTGCGCTCGCGGGCATCATACTAGGCATTCTCTATTTGTCTCTGTGCTACTTGCAGAAGAGAAAAGTGAGGCGTTTAGCCGCGAGGCTCGTGCCGGCAGCGGCCGATGTCCGGGTATTTCCCGCCGACTTCTCGCCCTTCGAATGGCTCGCTGTGTGCACCGTGCGCGATGGGTTCCAGCTTGTTTGGTTCAACTCGCTCACCAAGAGACACAGCGCCAGCCGGAGGTTCCCGAGGTCAGCGTCCTCGCTTGCTGTCGAGAGTTCAAAGGGAACGAAAACCGTCCGTGAGTTCCTTTCGGCCTGCATCGTTCCGTGGGTCTTTTCGATTGATGAGGGGGAGATCGTCAAGGTCCAGTGGCAGGACCTGAGCTACGCCCTCAGCGACTCGATCGATTTCTACGCCGCGCGCATTACTATGCGGCGTGATCTATCGGTCATTGACGAGGACTTCCGGGAGCGCTGGCCGGACGTCTGGCGAGCAGAGCATCAGCCTGGCCAGCGGTAGCCGGAAGCCATTCTTGGGCTAGTTGAGCCTGAGCTCTAGTTGACCCTAAGTTCTGGCCAGCAGCGCACGAAGTTGCCGCCCCTGCCCTTAACGCGAAGGTTCAGGTAGAGCCCCTCGATGTATGTGCCGTCGCCCGTCGGGATGTGCGGCCAGGGCACGCTCTTGAGGCCTCCGCTGTCCGTAGCGATCACCTCAACCAGATAGAGCCCCTTGGCGACGGCTGACAGGTCATCGAACTGAACCTTCGTTGACCACTCATAACTCTTGATGCCACCGGCTCCCGCGGCCGTCCGCGACATGGGGAAGGTAAGGGTGGTTCCGGGGATTCTCACGGTGCATGCCACCACCGCGGCAGCATCCCCAGGATTATCGCAGTCAAGCGCGTATGCCGTTACAACGAAGCTGCCGCTCTCACCCGCAAACATCGCGTTCTGTGAGATACCTGCCCCGAGCACTATCGGGTGCCTCGCCCCATCAGCGATGAGGCTGTTTACCGGGCCGGGCTCTGTTCCGGGCGCGGTAAGCCTGGCCGTGAAAATGCCGTCTCCGGCCGCAGGATCATCTTCCTCGCCGCGGTCATTTAGTGCAACAGAGAGGTCGATATTCGAGTAAAAGGCCTTGATGCTGTTTATGAACGATGGGCCGTAGGGCAGCGCAAGCACTGCGATGTTGCCCGTGATGGTGCTATCGGGGTTGACCCTGAGATACGAGTCCAGCGTGCCGGCGGCCTTGAATGACGGATATTGCGCAGGTGCAATCTCGATGACGTTCACGTAGTCGGAGATGGTTGTCCTCTCGATGAGTATCGTGGTTGGATTCTGCGAGCCGACGGCGTAGGTGAGTGGCCTCTCGGGGCAGGATATGTCAAGAGTGTGGAAGTCGCCATGGGGGAGTGTGCTGACCTCCCAGACCTCGGGCGGGACAGTCGTGTCGTAATTCAGCTCAGGCGAGGCGAGGTCTATCTTGAGCCATGCGGTCATCGTGTTCGGGTTCGCCGATTCGTCCGTCGTTACGTGGGTCAGTCCAGGCTCGCTTTGATAGCTGCTGCCGATCGCCAGCGGGAAGTCCGTCATCCTCCAGTCCGAGACCAGTATCTCTCCCCGTCGCGTCGGGTCCGCCGTAGGCACGTGCAACATCAACGCGATCTCCTGGTTGCCGGTGGCGACGTCCGAGCGCTCGGGCTTTGGCTGGTAGCTGATCGGTAACGACATCTCGTCAGGCGGCCTGTTGTAAAGAGTAACCCCAATCGATGCCGGATCGAGGTATGACAGCGTCTTATCGAAGATGCTGGCAACCATCTGGAACGTGTAGTATGCCTCCCTGCGGAGCTCCGGCAGCATGTAGGGCCTGTCAGGGGTCAGGGAGCAGCCGGAGTTCGTGTGCGTCCTGTTGATCAGGCCGTAGTCCGCGCCAGTGGGTCCCGCATCTCCCTCCTGCAGCTGCCAGTGCGTAACGTGAACGTTGGCGTAATAGCAGGTCATGTTGGACCGGGAGAGATACTTGGCCATTCTCACGAAGCCGCGCACCTGGTCCTCGCAGGGGTCATTGTAGTGGAAGGGAGCGCAGTCCTCCGTGTTGTAGAGCTGTATCGAGTCCGGCGCCTGACCGGTTACCGCGCCAATTCTCGCCCTGAGGTCGGCCACTTGCCCAAGAAAACTCTGGGTCGGCGGCCCCAGACTCGCGTAGTGAGTGAACATTGAGCACAGCCCATAGCCGTCATCGTCCGGCGCATATTGATGCGGCGAGGGGACCTCAAGCTCTGGCGCCCCGAGATACTGTTCATCGGCCGAACGCCAGACGCCGGAGCGGAACCCGTGGAAACCATAGCCATCGATGTTCGTCCTGAAAAACTCCTGCGTTGCGCCCAGTGCCGCCATCTCCTGGACGACTGCCTCAATGTAGGGCACATCTAATCCGCAGGTTGCGCCGAACAGCAGCTTGGCGTGGGGTGTAAGGCGCTTCATGAACGGAGCCACGTTGAGGAGCATCTCGGCGTACAGCCTCGTCATTTTCCTCCAGTCCTCCTCGCCTGCATAGGGCGGATACGGTCTCCAGAACTCGGACTTGCAGAGGCAGCTTTCGGCGTCAGAACTACCGGTAGGCACCCAGTTCTCCTCCTCCCAGACCATCCACCCGTCAACGTCCCGGCCGTAGTATTCAGCGACCTTCTTGCAGTATTTCAGGAACCTCGCAAGCCATTCCGCGCAGATGTAGGTCGTCTCGATATGGCCGATGTCGGGGTCCTCGCTGTCATAGGAGGACATGCCGCCTGGATCGTCAGCCGAGCGAACGTAAAAGCACCATCTCTGCTTGCCATCGCACGAGCCCGGTCTGTCCGGCGTGTAAAGCCAGTCCGGATAGAACAGCGGATTGCTGAACGACAGCGTAACCATCGTCTTAACTCCACGGTCATGGCATTCCTTGAACGCCTCGAGCGTCTCGCTGTCAACTTCAGAGAAGACCGGCTGCCCAGAGATGTCGATCTGCCTCTGCATCGCTGCCCACGAAAGAGGGGTGTCCCAGTGGGAGACGATGAACCAGGTGGCGCCAAGCCCAAACGCTCGATCCCGCAATATGCGCCCATACCGCGGCTCGGAGCCCTCATAGGGGAAGGACAGCGCCACTCCAAAGTGGTTCTCGGGGCCTTCGCCCGAGTCACGGAGCATGAAGTGCCTCGCCCAAGATGGACCGTTCGGGAATAACGCCAGAAACGCGACCAAGAGCATTAAGAGAACGGGGGATATCTTTCGCCTCATGTAAGCTATCTCCTTGTTGTGGCTATTACTTGCCGGATGCGAAGGCTCTCCATTTAGATCCATGCTTTACGAAGCTTTGCAGGTCCACTCCAGCGCTCACCACCCATGGTCCAGCGAGACCCGGATGACCATTATCCTACCTGGCGAGGCAAGGCCTTTCAACTGATTGGGCGCCCGCAATAATCAGATTAATGGCAAGGCAGATGGTGGGATGAACAGGATTTGCTGGTGCGCAGAGGCTATGAGTTCGGCAGGCATCGGTCTGTAAGTTACACCCGTTGGATGACTTTGGAGTACGTCAGTTTAACGCTGCTTTCATTTGCGGTGGCTTGACACCGCGCTCCAATAAACAGCTTCATCCTTTTCCGAAACGTGATTGCTGCAGCGATGATTGACATAGGATCGATGTCGCATCAAGTCGCGACGAGAAAAAGCGGCGTTGAGCCGCCGCGCTCCAAAGGGCTGGAAGCATCTGCGTCAACCTGATTATTGGGGCGCTGGGCTCTTGGGTCTGTGTCAGGCGCTTGACTTGCGGATCGGAGCGAAATAGCCTATTGCCATGAAGGCCCTAATTCATTGTTCTCATAGTGGGTGAAGCGATGAGCAAGTATCTTGGCCTTATGAGGCGCACAGCGGTAAACCTGTTGCTGGCAATGGTGGCGCTCGTTGTGGCGCTGTTGCTTGCAGAGGGTGTGTTGCATATCGTATCGGGGCCGACTGCTCCGCGGAATCCCACGCAATTTTATCAATATGATTCCGTGCTGGGATGGAGCAAGATTCCTGGTAAGGATGGTTGGTTCGTCTGTCCTGAATACACGGTTTACAAGAAGATCAACTCTAGGGGGTTAAGGGGGCCGGAATGTCCGTATGAGAAGCCTGAGAATGAATACCGAATCCTCTGCCTCGGGGACTCGTTCTGCGAGGGCTATGCGGTTGAACTTAAGGACCTTTTCACAAACCTGCTTCAGGATGCTCTGAACCAAAGAAACGATGGCCGCGAGTATCGCGTGATCAATGGCGGAACTGCGGCCTACAGCACAGACCAGGAGCTTTTGTTTTACGAGACCGAGGGTCGCAAGTACCATCCGGACCTGGTGGTGCTTCTTTTCTGCTTGAACGATGTTTGGTTTAACACACGAGATCAATATCCTCCGAAGCCTAAGCCGCTATTCAAACTCGAGGACGGCAAGCTGGTGCTTACGAACTCGCCTGTTCCGCGGGCGGACGTATTTCCAAAAGATGTTAGCTCGCAGAGGCATCGCCAGCAGCTTTCGGCCGCGTTGGTTAAGGAATGGCTCAATGAGCACTCTCGTATCTACTCCTTTGTGAGGTCGCGGATCAAAAGCTGTGCGTGGCTCAACAGGGCCGCGGTCTGGCTTGGGCTTGCCCACGGCTTGGGAGAGTCCGGCGGGCCGGCGACGCGCGGGCTGGTCATCCCGAACGAGAACGCCCCGGCCGCGCCTCTGCCGAACGTTTACAAGGTCTGGTATAAGAGGCCACCGCCAGAGATTGAATACGCTTGGCAAGTAACTGAACTTATCCTGGCCAGGCTCAAAAGATCGGTCCAGGAGAACGGGGGCCGACTGCTGGTGTTCTATATCCCTGACAAGGGAAGCGTGGAAGAAGATGCGATTGAGGCCACTAAGCGCAATTACGGCCTTAAAGATGAGTTCTTCGACCTCGACGAGCCCGGCATGAGGGTCAAATCCATTTGCGAGAAGCTCTCCATCCCGTGTATGAAGCCGACAGACGTGTTTCGGAGCGAGGCACGGCGCCTCGCCGCGAAGGGCCAGGCCTTGCACTTCAGGTTCGATATGCACTGGAACGCCAATGGGAACGCCCTTGCGGCGAAGCTGCTTCTGCAGCGCATTGAGGCGGAGTTTC
>QMNL01000130.1 GCA_003647755.1 Candidatus Coatesiibacteriota bacterium | reverse complement strand
TACAGACACTTGCCTGAGGATGCGCTTCGGAGTGTATCCGAGATGTTGGATGTCCCATTATCGGAAGTCTATTCCGTAGCAACGTTTTTCACATCGTTCAGTCTTCAACCTCGGAAACGACCGATCTTGGTGTGCACCGGGACGGCCTGTCACGTTCGAGGGGCTGGCCGGATACTTGAAGAGATAAAACGTAGGGTTGAAGGGTCTGAAGAGCTAAAGGAAGAGTTTTCTGTTCAGACAGTGCACTGTCTTGGGGCTTGTGCGCTTGCGCCTGTTGTGGTCGTTGATGGCGAGTATTATGGGCGCATGAGCATTGGAAAGGTAGGGGAGCTCTTCCCTCAGGAGGTGGCCAAATAACGGCTCAAGACCTCTCGTGCGCCTAAGAGACATAGTTGACGCAATAGGTGCTCAAGTCCTTGTCGGAGACAAGTCCCTGCTAGAGAGGGAGATAACGACTGCTAGCGCGTGCGACTTGATGAGCGACGTGCTGGCTTTCGCCAAGTCCGGCATACTCTTGATCACTGGACTGACTAATTCGCAAGTGGTTCGCACGGCGGTGATAGCGGACCTTTCAGGGGTGATCATAGTTCGGGGCAAACAGCCAGAGACCGCTACGGTCGAGCTTGCGAGGAAAATGCGCGTGCCGTTGCTGGGCACTTCCATGCACATGTTCGAGACTTGCTCTGAGCTATCAAAGATTGGGATCATAGGGACGTGTTCTGACACTTCTTGAACCCGTTGGATGAAAGACAAAATTGTTCTCAGTCAAGGATTTGAGATACAGGGCGCAGATTTTGTCAGGGGCGGTGAGGCGTCCTGTCAAATTGTGGAAGCCCTCAGGGATTTAGCGTTTCCGCCGGAGATTGTTCGCCGGGCGGGCATCGCGTCTTATGAGATGGAGATGAACATGGTCCTTTATGCCGATCACGGCATGCTGTCCCTGACTGTCACGCCGGACGCAATAATGATCTTCGCTGATGACCAGGGCCAGGGCATCCCGGACATCGAGCTAGCGATGCAGAATGGCTACTCCACAGCAACGCAGGAGATAAGAGAAATGGGCTTTGGAGCTGGCATGGGCCTTTCAAATATAAAGAAGAACAGTGACAAAATGCAGATAACCTCCACGGTGGGCGAAGGAACAAAGGTCCATATAGTCATCGAGGCCAATGGTGCCAGGTCCAACAGCTAAGGACATCCACCACGCGCTCAGGATTGATGAGTCGCGCTGCAACGGATGCGTGGAGTGCACAAAGGCATGTCCCGCCAAGGCCATTCGTGTTAGAGGAGGAGTCGCCCGGGTTCTGCCAGAAAGATGTATCGACTGCGGCGAGTGTTTTCGTGTCTGCCCTCGCCGGGCGATCATCCCGGTCACGACAACATATATGGACCTGACTAGGTTCAAATACAAGGTGGTCCTCCCATCACCGGCGCTTTACTCACAGTTTGGCCCGAACACGATGCCAGAGGATATTCTTCAAGCGTTACTCTTACTTGGCTTTGACTACGCCTACGACAAGGCCTACACGTGTGAGCTTGTTTTTTCAGACGTGAAGAAATTCATCGAGGAGAACTACTCTGGTGACCCTTTTATTTCTCCCGTGTGCCCGGCTGTTACCAGACTAATTCAGCTTATGTTCCCAGATTTGACGGATCTGATTCTGCCTTTTAGGGCGCCTCGGGAGATAGCAGCGAAGGCAATCAAGTCAGACGTCCACAAGAGGCTCGGTATCGAGGAGAGCGAAATAGGCGTCATACACATCACACCTTGTCTTGCCAAGCTGGCGGCCATGGCCAACCCACCAACCGAGGAGAAGTCTTTTCTCGACGGCGCTGTTGGCATCTCGGAGGTTTACGGGTCGTTGCTCGGCGCGTTGAAGGACTCTAAAGCCGAAAAGAGAGACCAACCTCTACATAGGTCATCTGGAACTGGCATCAATTTTGGCAGAAGTGGCGGCGAGGTCGCTGCGCTCGGGATTGAGGCAAGTCTAGCCGTCTCCGGTGTGAAGGAGACGTTCAACATCCTAAAAGCTGTCGAGCGAGGCAAGCTTCGGGACATCAAATATCTGGAATGTCAGATCTGCCCTGGCGGTTGCATAGGCGGCCCGCTGACTGTCCAGAACCGCTACATCGCCAGCAACACGATCAGCTCGCTTGTGAAGCTATTTGGCCGCAAGCTGAAAGTAGAGGAGATGACGGACCTTGAGGAATACGACAGAAACTACTTCAGGCTTGCCAGTAAAATCCGCCCTCAAGCCATTCCAGCCTTGGACACCGATACCTCAATCGCTATTGGCAAGATGAGGCTTAGGGAACAGATTTCTCGAGCACTTCCGGGCAAGAACTGCGGTGCATGTGGCGCACCAGACTGCAAGACGCTTGCGGACGATATTGTGCGGGGACTTGCTAGTATTGAGGACTGTATCTTCGTAAAGTCAGGGCTGGCCGGCGGCCGTATTGCGGAACTCAAGGGGATTCGGAAGAGATGAAACTTTCAAGGATCATTGAAGAGCTTGGGCTTCAGCTTCGCACAGAAAGCTGCGATCTCGATTGCGAGGTCAGAGGATGTTATATCGGTGATATTCTCAGCGACGTAATGGCTAACTCAGCCGAGGGATACATTTGGCTGACGATTCACGTCCACCCCAACATAACTGCCGTCGCGGAGTTCAAGGGGCTCTCTGGCGTCATAGTGGTCAACGGGAGGGTCCCCGAGCCGGAAACGCTCAAAAAGGCTGAGGAACATAAGATACCAATATTCACGACGGGGCTCTCTTCATATGAGATTGCTGGCAGGCTTTATTTGATGGGGCTGAAGCGCGCGGCGAAATGATGCGGCTTCGCGCTGACCTTCACATCCATACCTGCCTCTCGCCTTGCGCTGATGATCTGATGACACCCAAAACGGTAGTGAAGACCGCGCTTGATCGAGGGCTCGGACTGATTGCTATTACCGACCATAACTCCACCCAAAACGTTGAGGCAACGGTTGCTGCTGCCGAAGCTCTGCCGCTATCTGTGCTTCTGGGCATTGAGATAACCACGCAGGAGGAGGTTCATCTGCTTGGGCTGTTCGACAACTGCCAATCTGCCCTGGCTATTCAGGAGATCGTCTATAAGCATCTAACGCCCGGCATAAACGATGAGAAACTGTTCGGGTATCAGTATGTCGTTGACCAGGACGACTACGTGATCGAGGAGAACAAGAGGCTGCTGACAGGCGCCACAAACCTGGCTGTCGATCGCGTTGCCTCGTCCGTTCAGGCTTTAGGCGGCTTGTGTATCGCGGCGCACATACAAAGGGAACGTTTCGGCTTGCTGTATCAGCTGGGCTTCATTCCTGAGAAGCTGGCGATTGATGCGGTCGAGATAACAAGTGACGTCTCGCTTCTCCAAGTTGCTAAGAGGTTTGGCTGTTCCATTGACTTTCCGGTGGTTTATGACTCGGACGCCCATTATCCGGATGACATAGGCAAAATGACTACTACATTTGAGGTCGAGGCCACGACCATTTCTGAGCTCAAGATGGCCCTTAAGGGCATCTCAGGGAGAAGGATCATCACCGGAGACTCTGCTGATGCTTGAACTCTCGATTCACGTCCTCGACATCGTTCAGAACTCTGTGGCGGCTGGGGCAACACGGATCGAGATACACGTCACTGAGGACCTCAAGAGGGACCTGATGACTATCGAGATCATCGACAACGGAAAAGCAATGGACAGCGAGATGCTGGACAAGGTGACTGACCCGTTTACGACGACGAAGCAGGACAAAGAGGTCGGGCTTGGACTTGCGCTTATCTCCCAAGCGGCCAAAGAAGCGGGAGGTGGCCTTGAGGTGAAGTCGGTCCCCGGGCAAGGCACCACGGTAACGGCGAGCTTCATGCTCAGCAGCATCGACAGAATGCCGCTGGGGGATATGAAATCAACGATTCTCTCGCTGGTCTTCGGCTCACCGGAAATAGACTTCGCATACGTGCACAAAAAAGGAATTGAGACGTGCACGTTCGACACAAGGGACGTGAGGAAGATGACGGGCGGCCAGCTCTTCAGCGACGCCAGAACCATTCGATTGGTCCGGGAAATCCTTGAGAGTCAGCTAGAGAAAATACGTGCCAAATAGACAGTGCAGATGGATAAAATGTAGTCATCTGCTCTCCCGGAGAGCGACTCCTAAGGGAAGATGCGCCTCTGGTTTATAGCGTTGGCAACCCTCTTGATGGCGATCATGTAGGCGGCCATTCTCATATCCACCTTCTCCTTCTGGGCAAGCTCCCAAACGTCGTTGAAAGCCCCAACCATCAGTCGCTTGAGGTGATAGTTGATCTGGTCCAGGCTCCAGAAGAAGGCCTGGATATCCTGGACCCACTCGAAGTAAGAGACTATGACGCCGCCGCTATTGGCAAGAATATCTGGAACTATCGTGATCCCTCTCTCCTGGAGTATTTTTTCGGCATTCCTGGCAATGGGGCCGTTTGCGCCCTCAACTACGAACTTGGCCCTCACGTCTCCCGAGTTCTTGTCGACTATTTGCCTCTCCATGGCACAGGGCAGAAGCACATCCACATCAAGAGCGAGCAGCTCCGCGTTGGAGATACTGGTTACATCCTTTCGCTTGTACCCTTCGAGGAGCTTGAACGGGTGCTTGTTAGCGTGCTCTATCATCTCCTTTATGTCTAGCCCCTTGGGATTGTAATACCCTCCGGTAACGTCGCTAACAGCAACAACTTTGCATCCCTTCTCGGCCAGAAGGTCTGCCGCCACCGAGCCAACGTTCCCAAACCCCTGCACGGCCACGCTCGTTGTAGAGAGGTCTTTTTTGAACTTCTTGAGAATCTCTAATGTGCAAATCATAACGCCACGACCAGTCGCATCGCGCCTGCCCAGCGATCCACCGAGGCTAACGGGTTTGCCGGTAACCATGTCCAGAACCGTCTGGCCCTGGAACATGCTGACAGTGTCCATCATCCAGCCCATCGTATCCTCGTTGGTTCCAACGTCAGGGGCTGGGATATCCTTCTGCCGACCGATGATTGGCATAATCATCACCGTGTAGCGCCTCGTCAGACGAACGAGCTCACTTCTTGACATCTTTGTTGGGTCGCACTTGATAGCGCCTTTCGCGCCGCCGTAAGGGATATTCACGACTGCGCACTTCCAGGTCATCAACATGGCCAGCGCCTTGACCTCATCCAACGTCACATCTGGATGATACCTGACCCCACCTTTACATGGGCCCCTTGAGCTGGAGTGTTGAACTCGATACCCCGTGAAGACCTCTACGTGCTTATCATCCATCCGCACTGGTATCGCAACCGTAAGCTCGCGCTCCGGCTGTTTCATTATCGCGTAGCAGTTTGGGTCCAGATCAACCCTCTTCGCAGCGTCGTCCAGATGTTGTAGAGTGATCTCGAGAAAAGCCTTAGCCATCACATTCTCCTTACTGCCTAAAGATTTTGGGTTCAACACAAGTTATTCGGTAACAAGGACCCTTCTGAAGGACGTGTGTTATTGCGACTCCCAGACGTTAATCTTCAACAATAACAAAGAACAACTGTTTGACATAAAAGTCTACCAAGAATTTCAGACTCAAAGTCAAGCATAGTGTGACGAGAAGTTTTCGTAATCGTGCCCCGGCCTGCTCAACTGAAGGCGTCCTTCCTGCATCCCCGTAAGGGGATGGACGTGAGCAGCCGTAGGTGCAACCTACGGATCAATGCCAAAGAAGAAAAGGAAAACAGCCCTGAAAGGGCTGAACATAGCCCTATGGAGGGGGTGTTCGAGGGTGTTCGACCCCGTCAGGG
>QMNL01000129.1 GCA_003647755.1 Candidatus Coatesiibacteriota bacterium | reverse complement strand
TCAATCCTGGGGCAATCACCTATGTCGATGACTGCTGCAGCAATCGCCTTTCGGAAAGAGATGAAGCTGAGAGATGAAGCTGTTTATTAGAGCGCGGTGTCAGGCCACCGCAAATGGAAGCGGCGTCAAGCCGCCGCACTCCAATGTCTCCGAACGGGCGTAACTTACAGACCGATGCCTGCCGAACTCATAGCCTCTGCGCACCGGCAAAACGTCTTCATCCCACCATCTGCCTTGCCATAAATCTGATTATTGGGCGATCCCCGGCACTTTACGTTCTTGGCTGCTTGAGCTATGATATATGATAATTGATGCTGCCTGGTGGGGCTCGTTGCGTGAGCTCCGAGGCGCAGGAACCTAATGCGCATGGACGCGTGTCCTTGGCTTGGGGAGAGACAACGATGTCTAAGATAAAAAGCGGGCGTAGATGGTTGAGCAAGTTGCAGGGAGCGGTTGCTATTCTCCTTGTGGCGGTCATGCCTTGCGCCGTATTCGGCGCGGGCGAGTCAGTGTCCAAGAAGGGCGGCGCCAAGCCCCCGGTGAAGAGCGAGCTCAGGCTGCCGGCGTTTGCTGGGCAGTGGTATCCAGCAGGAAGGGATGACCTGGCTCGGATGGTTGATGGGTTCATGGAGGCTGCAAAGGGTCTCCCAAAGGTCAAGGGTCGGTTGATTGGGCTCGTCTCGCCGCACGCGGGCTTCGTGTTTTCGGGTCCAGTGGCCGCGTTCGGCTACAAACTCCTTGCCGAATCGGGCCAGAAAGTGGGCACAGTGATACTCATCGGGCCCTCGCACCGGTTCCCTCTCGATGGCGTGTCCGTCAACAATGTGCAGGACTACCAGACGCCGCTGGGTGTCATCAAGAATGATAGGAAGCTCGCAGACGAGATAATCAAAGCCTCGGACGGCGAGTTCCAATACGTCCCCCAGGCGCACGCTAGGGAACACTCGCTCGAGGCCCAGCTGCCTTTCTTGCAGCGCTCGCTGAAGAAGGGCTTCAAGATCGTTCCGATACTAGTCAACTATCCAACGTTCTCTGCGAGGTTGGCCTCGGTCCTGACGAAGGTTGTGTCTCGGCGAAAGGATGTCATCATCGTCGCCAGCAGCGATATGTCGCACTATCATCCCTATGCCGAGTCGCGGCGGATGGACCTTCGGACGTTCGAGATACTGAAGAAGTTGGATGTAAAGGCTCTGAGGAAGATGGTCAGCGGCAGGGAGACATACTTGTGTGGGGGAGCGGCGGTTCTGACCCTGGCTGAAGTTGCGAGGAGTCTTGGCGCAAAATCAATGATGGGCCTTAAATATCTCAATTCAGGGGATACATCTGGACACAAGGAGGCTGTTGTAGGCTATTGTAGTGTTGCAGTTTCAATCCCAGCGGGCAAGATAAAGCAAGAGAATAGGAGCACTGGTATGAATGAACAGCTGAACGACAGCGAGAAGAAAGAGCTGCTTTCTATCGCCAGGGAGACCATAAGAGAATATGTGAGGCACCATCGGGTGCCGAAGGTCGAGGTTCATTCTGAGAGGCTCAAGATGAGGCGCGGAGCGTTTGTAACGATCAAGCGCCATGGTTCACTGAGAGGCTGCATAGGTAGGTTCTCGCCGGTCTCAGAGCCGCTTTACATGATAGTTCAGGAGATGGCGGTCGCTGCGGCGACGCAGGACCCGAGGTTTCCGCCAATGAGCGCTTCGGAAACTGAGGACATGCAGATAGAGATTTCAGTTCTCTCTGACCTATCCAAGATTAAAAGCATTGACGAAATAAAGGTCGGCGTTCACGGTCTCGAGATCGAGAAGGGTCTGTTCAGGGGTGTTTTGTTGCCGCAGGTGGCGACGGAGTACGGTTGGGACAGGACAACGTTTCTGGAGCAGACCTGCCGCAAGGCGGGCCTTCCCAGCGACGCCTACAAGAAGGGTGCGACGATTTACGTGTTTACTGCGCAGGTTTTTGGCGATAAGGACTGACGAGCACTTCTGCTCAGGGGCAGGTTCCATAAAGCATAACAGCGAGGATATCGAACGGTGAGAAGTTTGTTACGCGGCGTAACGACGGTCATATTAGTCGCTTTGTTTCCGGCGGTTGGCGTCGGCATTGGCTCCAATCTCTCGACACATTTCAGGAATCTCTTTCTATACAACGAGGTGCTGACCATCGTTCAGCATCGCTACGTGGACAAGCAGGACCCGTCGAAGCTGATCCTGGCCTCCATTCAGGGAATGCTTCGCAGTCTTGATCCACACTCTCACATATTGAACAAGCTGATGAGCCAACAGCTGCGGCAGGACCAGCGGGGCAGTTTCTACGGGGTTGGCATCCAGTTCGACATAATTGGCGGGATATTGACGGTCATTGCGCCGATCGAGGGCACGCCGGCCTCGAAAGTAGGTCTGCTGGCAGGCGACCGTATTATCAAAATAAATGGGCAGGACGCGCGGGGCATCACAACGATAGAGGTGATAAAGAAGCTCAAGGGCCCCAAGGGAACAAAGGTTACGATTACTGTGCAGCGAGAGGGCGTCCCGGAGCCTCTGGTCTTCACAATCACAAGAGCCAAAATCCCAACAGCCAGCGTTCCTTATTACTTCATGCTGAATGACACAATAGGCTATCTCAGGCTCACCAGATTCGCAGAAACCACGGCTAACGAGATGCGTAAGGGAATCCATGCCCTTGAGAAAGAAGGGATGCAGGAGATGATCCTCGACCTGCGCTACAACGGCGGCGGACTCCTTAGTCAGGCGATCGCGGTCAGTGACATGTTTCTTGATACGGGCTTGCCCATTGTCTCTACCAAGGGCAGGACTCCCAATTCCAACCAGACAGTTTTCGCTGGCAAGGGCGCCAAACTGCCCCACATGCCTGTTATCGTCCTGATTGATGACGGCACGGCCTCGGGGGCAGAGATCGTCGCGGGGGCAATCCAGGACAACGACAGGGGCCTCATTGTCGGGACGAGGAGCTTTGGAAAGGGGCTGGTTCAGAGCGTTATCCAGCTGCCCCACGACTGGACGCTGGTATTGACGACAGCGAGGTACTACACTCCATCCGGCAGGTGTATCCAGAAGCCCTATTCGCAATATGGCATGGGCTATCTGGCCGAGACGAAGGAGGAGAAGAAGGAGGACCACGCCATTTACAGGTCTAGAGCGGGCAGAAAACTCACCGGCGGTGGAGGCATTCACCCGGACGTTGTTGTCAAATACACCGAGCTTGGCAGGGGCTTTGAGAAGCTGCATCGCAAGAACATGTTCACGCTGTTTGGCTTGCACTACGCGGCGATGCACAGGCACCTGAGCCATGATTTCAGCGTTACGGACGAGATGATCTCCGAGTTCATCGCTTTCGCGGCCAAAAACGGCGTGCAAGTCACTAAAAAAGAGCTCATGGGTGATAAAGGACAATACGTTAAGACCTACATCAAGTGGCGCATCGTGCGCTCGCTGTGGGGCAACAAGGAGGCCGCAAAAACCTTCACGGCCGTTGATGATCAAGTCCAGAAGGCGATCGAGCTGATGCCCGAGGCTCGAGAGATGCTGGAGCAGTCATACCTACCTTCGCTGAAACATGGGGCTGAGCCTGCGGCGTCGCCGCAGGCTGGGTCCGAAGCCGCCTCGCGGATGCACCCGCTGGACATGTTGCTCTGAGCGATTACTACGGCATCCCGCTGAGCCCCAAATGAACATCGCGATAGACGCCAGGAGGATCAGCGATCGCCACGCTGGCATGGGTGTTTACACTTTCAATCTCCTGCGCGCGATGGAGCAGATCGATACTAGAAATCAATACACTATCTTCAGTAATCCGCTAAAGACGAATAGGATTGATTTCAAGAATCCCAACTTCAAGACCTATGAAACCCCGGTAACGATCGAGAATCACCTCGTCGGCGACCTCTGGCGCAACTTCTATCTCCCATACCGGCTCAAATTGGCCGAGACCGATGTTTTTCACGATCCTGGCTACTTCCTTCCGATAGTCTCCAGCGGGTACAAGTCCGTCGTTACGGTGCACGACCTCGTGGTCTATACGTTCCCGCAAACTAACAGCAAGAAGTATTTCTGGTATATGAGGCAAATGACCAAGATCGGCGTTGAAAAGGCCGACCTCATCATCGCTCTGTCCTTTCACACTAAGGAGGACTTGATCCGCATACTGAAAGTCCCCGAGAGCAAGGTCAGGGTGGTTTATTCCGCCACAAACGAACACCTGAAGCCTGTAACCGACCCGGCGGAGATCGCTGCAACGAGGGAGAAGTTCGGCATCGAGGGCCCATATATCCTCTGCGTCAACACCATCGAGCCCAGAAAAAACCTGCCGAGGCTTCTCAGCGCATATCACCTCTTGAAAACCGAGATGAACCTCGAGCACAAACTCGTCGTCTGCGGCATGTTCGGCTGGCTTTACGGCGATGTGTTCACCACCATCAGGGAGCTTGGCCTCGAGGACTCGATAATCTTCACGAGCTACGTCAAGGATGAGGACTTACCCCGGCTATACAGCGGGGCGGAGCTCTTCGTCTTTCCATCGCTTTACGAGGGCTTCGGACTACCTGCGCTCGAGGCGATGGCCTGCGGAGCGCCGGTCATAACATCGAGCTCGTCCTCGCTGCCGGAGATAGTCGGCGACGCGGCCATCCTGATCAACCCATACTCGATCGAGGAACTTGCTGAGGCGATGTATAAGGTTCTGACAGATGAATCGCTGCGCAGCAAGATGAGAAAGGATGGGCTTTCCCGCGCGTCGCTCTTCTCTTGGGAGAAGACGGCTTCTCAGACCTTGTCCATTTACGAGGAGCTTCACGCAGCCAAGAAGCCCGCACTACAGGTATTCTTCGACGACGCCTACCTGGAGAAAGTCGCCCAGCCACGGCCGGAAGTCTCGATAATCATCGTGAATTGGAATGTTAAAAAACTCCTGCTGGACTGCATCGACTCGATCGAGAGAACCATTGCAGACCTGCCATACGAGATAATCGTCGTCGATAACGCCTCGCACGACGGGAGCGTTGAGGCAATACAGCAGAAGTATCCTCACGTCAAAATCATCAAAAACCTCCGCAACGAGGGCTTCGCCGCAGCAAATAACCTCGCGGCGAGGCGCGCCATGGGCAGGCACATCTGCTTTCTCAATCCCGACTCCGTAGTTGAGCCGGGGGCCTTTCAGGCGATGATCGATGTCCTTGACTCAGACGACAGGATCGGCCTCGTGGGGCCGAAGCTGTTCAACGAAGATGGCTCTCTCCAGCCGTCAGCAAGGAACTTCCTCACAAACCTGAATCTCATGATGTCCCACGTTCTCTTCAAGCCGATCTTCTCCAAACGTGTGCGCGCTAGGCTCGTTTATGAGGATTGGGCGCACGATGAGACTCGCGAGGTCGATTGGCTCGTCGGCGCCTGCCTAATGCTCAAAAGAAGCGCCCTCGAGCGGATCGGCCCGTTCGACGAGAGCTACTTCATGTTCCACGAGGACACGGACCTGTGCTACCGAACCAAGAAAGCCGGCTACAAGGTCTTCTTCGTCCACAACGCTCATGTTACCCACTTCGGCGGCAGGTCCTGTGAGCAGCGATGGGGCGATTTCACCGTGCTCAAATACCTCGCCTCGAAACACATCTTCATCAGGAAGCACTACGGGCGCCTCGCTCTATTCACGCACCGCGTCCTGATCATGGGCCTGGAGTTGCTGAGGCTTTCCGCGGCCCTCCTAAAACACCTCTTCTCGATGGCCAACAAGGATGAGACCAAGCGTGCGGTCAGGTTCTACAGGACAGCGGTGGCGCTTGAGCTCGGCTTCATAGGAAGCCTCGATCTC